>NZ_VPCH01000001.1:0-178594 GCF_013418285.1 Acinetobacter sp. YH12152 | reverse complement strand
AAGCTTATAGCAGTGTCACAGATGCGAAAAAGCAATTAAGTGCATATTTTGAGTTTTATAATTTGAAACGACCTCATTCGAGTCTAGACAAAATGACACCAAATGAGTTTTACTATGATCAGCTACCCCAACAAAACAAGGTGGCTTAACTAGAGCGGAATATCACTTATAAATACGCTTTTAGTTGTTCAAACAAGTGGGACCACCTCTGTTGTTCAATCCGCAACAAAAGAAAAGAGAAAAATATCACTCAAGAATCACTCGCATTGCAATGTGGAATTGATCGTAGTTATATGGGACGTATTGAACGTGGTGAGGTCAATATCACAGTAGAAAAACTATATGAAATAGCATCAGCTATGCAAATTCCAGCCAAAGATTTGATTCCCTAGTTTCATTCAAATATAAACTAGAAATCCAATCTAATTTTAAAAACTACCAACCTAAATTAGGTGTATCTGTTTTATTTTTATTATTGCCTGAAGCTCTTTTCCTTATTTTTCCTCTTAGTTTTAAGAGCTCTATAGGAGATAAAGGAGGCTCGGGCAGAAATGAATCAATCTCATCTAACATTTCCAAAGCCTGAAGAATAGCTATCAGATCAGCCATTCGAACATTTCCTTTCTCTGCTTTTAGTACTGTCCTTTTTGAAACCCAGGCTCTGTCTGCGACTTCTACTTGTGTCATGTCTCGGTTTAATCGTGCTCGCTTTAAACGCAGCCCAACAACTTCAGCAATGTAAGAGGGATTATCACTTTTATGAAATTTCATTTTTAAAATTTAAAGTATCAATAAACTAACTTAAATATATTCTTTCTAAATGGAATCGCCAAATATCATCGAAGTTGACGTTAAGTGCCAAAATCTGTACTTAACAAGGATTTTTATAAGATTAAGTGCAAGATATTGCACCTAATAGCACACCCAGCATCCAAATTATTTTAGTAAAAATATTAATTTACTTAAATTTTGTTTAATCCAATAATATAGAAGAAATACATAAAATCGAACATGATAGTTGAAGACATACGTTGTGTAATTACCTGATGGTTTCAACCACCTTTTATATATTCTGTTTGGGACTTCTATGTTAGATATTGCAAAAGCAGTTCAGGAACGGGTAAAAGGATTTCGCCTTGGGCACGTCTTTTCTGTGGACGAGTTTGAACAGTATGGAAAGACTGAAGTGGTTTATCAGGAGCTTCATCGGTTAACTGAGCAAGGCGTGATTAATAGCATTCAGCACGGTATTTATTATAAACCTGAACCAAACCGTATGTTGAAGGGGCGACACCTGAGCCCTGATGTTTATGAAGTGGTCAAAGTTATTGCTGAAAAAAATGGTGAACTCATCCAGGTTCATGGAGGTATGGCCGCAAATCGGCTTAAATTAAGTACTCAAGTTCCGGTGATGGATGTGTTTTACACTTCAGGTAACTCTCGTGAATTTGGGATTGGCGGCACTCAGGTAAGATTGCTGCATACTAAAAATAGTAAATTTTTCCAATATCCATTGGGCAGCCGTGTAGGAATGGCTATATCAGCATTACTTTTTTTGGGAAAAGAGAGTGTTGATTTAAATATAGTTAAAAAGCTTGAAAAAACGCTTACATCTGAAGAATGGATATTACTTTATCAGTCCTCTTTGCCTGCATGGTTGCATAAGTTACTGGATGAGCAGAAGACAAAGTCCTATTTTTAAGCCTAGATTTTTTGCATTCCTTATCCATAGCTTTTCATATTGAAATCTACCACAATACCCTCAAAGAAATTTGAGAGTCATCAGTGTGATTACAGGCGAAATTAAAAGCAAAATTGACCAGATTTGGAACTCTTTTTGGAGTGGTGGTATTTCCAATCCTCTAGAAGTCATGGAGCAAATGACTTATTTGCTGTTTATCCGCCGACTCGATGAAATTCAGATCACCAAAGAAAAGAAAGCTAACCGTCTAAAAACTGCTGTAGAAAAGCCAATTTTTACACCTGAGCAAGATCATTTACGTTGGTCTAAATTTATTACACTTGGCGATCCTACTCAGCTTTATGACACCATTGCTAATGAAGTTTTTCCTTTCATTAAGAACTTGGGTAGTGAAGATGAAACTACCTACAGTCATCATATGAAGGATGCTCGTTTCACGATTCCGACACCTGCACTTTTAACCAAAGTGGTTGATCTATTGGCTGAAGTGCCAATGGATGACAAAGATACCAAAGGTGATATTTACGAGTACATGCTCGGTAAGATCGCTTCAGCAGGTCAAAATGGTCAGTTCCGTACACCTCGCCATATCATTAAGATGATTGTGGAGTTAATGCAACCGAAACCAACGGATACCATCTGTGACCCTGCTTGTGGTACAGCAGGCTTCCTCGTTGCAGCTAGTGAATACTTAAACGACCATTACAGTACTGAAATTTTTGCCAATCCTGAAGCGGCAAAACGCTTCAGTGAAGAAACCTTCTTTGGTTATGACTTTGATAGCACTATGCTGCGTATTGGTTCGATGAACATGATGCTGCATGGAGTTGAAAATCCAAGTATTGAAAACCGTGACTCTTTAAGCGAAGCACATTCACACATTGAAAGTCAGTTCAGTTTGATTCTTGCCAATCCACCATTTGCAGGTAGTTTGGACAATGAAAGCTGTGCTAAGAATATTCAGGCTGTGGTTAAAACTAAAAAGACTGAATTACTATTTTTGGCATTGTTCTTACGTTTACTTAAAACAGGCGGTCGTGCCGCGGTGATTGTGCCTGATGGCGTGTTATTTGGTTCTTCAAAAGCACATAAAGATTTGCGTCAAAAGATTGTGGAAGAGCAAAAGCTTGAAGCGATTATTTCTATGCCATCAGGGGTATTTAAGCCATATGCAGGCGTTTCTACAGCCATTATGATTTTTACCAAAACCATGTCTGGCGGTACGGACAAAGTTTGGTTTTATGATATGCAGGCGGATGGTTACTCGCTTGATGATAAGCGTAATGAGCTTGATACCTCTAAGCATGAAAATAACAACATTCCTGACATCATTGCGCGTTTTAAAAATTTAGAGGGTGAAAAAGACCGTAAAGCGACTGAGCAAAGTTTCTTGGTTGATAAAGCCGATATTGCTGCCAATGGTTATGACTTGTCGATTAACCGTTATAAGGAAGTGGTGTATGAGCAAGTGGAATATGAAGCACCAAGTAAAATTTTGGCGGATTTAGAAGTACTTGAGCAAGATATTTTAAAAGGAATGGCTGCGCTAAAGGAGTTGTTGAAATGACAGAGTTAGTCAAATTAGCAACTGTTACAGAAACAATTATGGGACAGGCTCCTTCAAGCCATGATTGTAATAAAGATGGCACAGGAACTCCTTTTGTGAAAGCAGGAGAATTTGGTTTATCTAGACCTTTGATAAAGGAATGGACAACTAACCCTTTAAAATTTGCTAAGTATGACGATGTTCTATTATGCGTGGTAGGAGCAACTTGTGGGAAAATTAATAAAGGTTTTGATGGAGCAATAGGCCGATCAGTGGCTGCCGTAAGAGCCAAACCTGAATTTATAGATAAAGATTATTTATATTATTTTCTACAAACTTGGTCTTTACGTTTAAGAGCTATGTCACAAGGTGCAGCTCAAACGGTTATAACAAGAGATATGATTGGGAATTTAGAAATCTATCTCCCACCACTTGAAGAACAACGCCGAATTGCCTCTATTTTAGATAAAGCTGATGAGTTGCGCCAAAAACGTCAGCAAGCGATTGCAAAGTTAGATCAGCTTTTGCAGGCCACGTTTATTGATATGTTTGGCGATCCTGTCCGTAATCCTAAAAGGTGGGAAGTAAAAAAACTATCAGAACTATCGACAAAAATTCATAGTGGTAATACGCCTAAAGGTGGATCTGAAAATTATGTAGATCAGGGTATCATTTTCTTAAGAAGTCAAAATGTTTGGAAAAATAAAGTTATCCTTGATGATGTTGCTTATATTGATGCTGAAACTCACGCTAAAATGATGAAAAGCAGTGTTAAACATGAAGATCTGTTAATGACGAAAACAGGTCGAATTAATACTGAAAACAGTAGTTTGGGGCGTGCCGCGATTTATTTAGGTGAAGATGATAGTGCCAATATCAATGGTCACGTTTATTTAATTCGTATTAAAGACGGTTTCAATAAATACTTTATTTTAAGAATCCTTACCTTGCCTGATTATTATGAATATATTCGTTCAGTATGCGTAGGTGGAATTGATAAACGGCAGTTGAATAAGGAGCATATAGAGAATTTTCCAATCATTCAGCCTCCTATGGAACTGCAAAACAAGTTTTCAAATATTGTTCAGGTAATTGAGAGCCAAAAACCTAAATTACTTGAACAATTAGATTTAGCTGAAAATTTATTTAAAACATTACAACAGAAAGCATTTAACGGCACTTTATAAAATTTAATTTAAAATTTGAGGGTATATACATGAGCAACTTTCAGTTTTTAGAACCTGAATTTAAAAGCTTGGCAGCGACTGCCAAAGAAGCTGAAAAGCTTGTGTATATATCCCCACAATTTGCTCTTGCTGCGGCTCGTACATCGCTTGAAAACCTTGTGCTGTGGCTGTATCAATACGATAAAAAACTGAACCAACCTTATGACCCGTCACTGCATAACTTACTCAACGACCTCAAATTTAAAGACCTGATTCCGCCCTATATTTGGGATAAAATGGACAATATCCGCATGGTCGGCAACAGTGCCGTACATGGGAAAAAGTTCAAACAACTCACCACCGAAGAAACTGTAAAACACATCAGCCATTTATTCCTGATGTATGTTTGGTTTGAACGGAACTATGGCTCACCCTCAAAAGACCGCTCTCAGTCGATTTTATTTAACCCAAAACTAATACCAAATGCTGACAATACTCAGCAAATTACCGCCAACAAAGAACAACTGCAAAAAGAAACAGAAGCTAAAGAAAAACAGTTTGCTGAACAACATAAAGCTTTACGCGAACGCGAACAAAAACTATTTGAACTGTCCGCAAGTTTAGAAGAACGTGAAAAACTACTTGCCAACATAGATGCAGAACTGGCACAAAAACGTGCTGAAGTCGAACAAGCCAAAATTGCCAATAGCAAAATTGAGGACCAAACCGACTATAAAGAAGACGAAACTCGAAAACTTAAAATTGACCTCATGCTTGAAGAAGCAGGATGGGATATTGGTACATCGGTTCGAGAGGAAGTTACTGTAACAGGTATGCCTAGTCCATCAGGTAAGGGAGCAGTGGACTATGTGCTGTATGATGCCAATGGCTTGCCTTTGGCTGTAGTTGAGGCTAAACGTACATCAACTGACCCTGATATTGGACAACAACAAGCCAAGCTTTATGCGGATTGCTTAGAACAACAAACAGGACAACGCCCTGTAATCTTTTATACCAATGGCTACAAAACACGAATCTGGAATGATGCTCAAGGTGGTCCACCTCGCTTAGTACATGGCTTCTATACTCAAGCAGAACTCAAGCGTCTGATCGAAAGACGTAAGAACAATCCAGATTTAAGTAGCTTTCCGATCAATACAGATATTGTCGAGCGTTACTACCAAACTCGTGCTATTAAGGCGATGCTTGCAGCCTACCAACGTAAAGAACGTGCGGGCTTACTAATCATGGCAACAGGTACAGGGAAAACCCGTACTGCAATTGCTTTGGTCGATGTGCTGATGAAAGCCAATGTGGTACAGAAGGTTCTGTTTCTCGCTGACCGTACTTCATTGGTGGTGCAAGCCACCAACGCTTTTAAAGCCAACTTACCTGATTCTGCGCCTGTCAATTTGGTTGAAAGCAAAACCCAGAATGGACGGGTTTATCTCTCTACCTATCAGACCATGATGGGCTTGATTGATGAAATGAATGCGGATGGCACACGTAAATACGGTACAGGTATGTTTGACTTGATTATTGTCGATGAAGCCCACCGTAGCGTGTACCAAAAGTTTGGTGAGATTTTTAAATACTTTGACAGCCTGCTTGTCGGTTTGACTGCTACGCCACGCGATGAAGTAGACCGCGATACCTATGCACTGTTTGGTTTAGAAAGTGGTGTCCCCACCGATTACTATGATTTAAATCAAGCCATTGCCGATGGTTATCTCGTGCCACCGAAAGCCTATTCTGTACCGTTGAAATTCATGCGTGAAGGCGTGAAATATGATGAGCTTTCAGAAGAAGAAAAACTGCATTGGGATGAACTGGATTGGGATGGTGGTGATGCCCCTGACGAGGTAACGGCATCCAAGATTAATAAGGAACTGTTCAATACTGGTACGGTAGACAAGATGCTTCAACACTTGATGGAAAGCGGCATCAAGGTTGAAGGTGGTGATATGTTGGGTAAAACAATTATCTTTGCAGTCAATCAGAACCATGCCAATTTCATTGCAGAACGCTTTGATAAGAACTATCCGCACTATGACGGCAAGTTCGCCCGTGTGATCACACACTCGACTAAGTATGCACAGAGCTTGATTGATAACTTTAGTAAAAAAGATCTGGCTGACCCACAAATCGCCATTTCTGTAGACATGCTCGATACAGGGATTGATGTTCCAGAAGTGGTCAACCTTGTTTTCTTTAAGGCTGTACGTTCAAAAGTGAAGTTCATGCAGATGATTGGGCGTGGTACACGTCTTTGTAAAGACCTGTTTGCCCCAGAACATCATAAGTCTGAATTCTATATCTTCGATTACTGTTCTAACTTTGAATACTTCAACGAGAACCCTGATGGCGCGCCTGTATCTACCACAGAGCCATTAGGACAACGCTTGTTTAAGGCTCGTCTAAATATCCTAAGCTTACTGAACACATCTAAATCTAAAGTGGAACAGCAAGCAGATGAGCTAAACGTAGTACGGCAGGAAATCCTTCAAGGATTACAGACAGAAGTGAAGTCTATGAATAAGGACAACTTCATTGTGAAATCTGAATTAGAGCATGTTGAGCATTTTCAAAAAGATGAAGCTTGGGACAATTTAGATGACTTGGCTATTGGCACACTACGAGAGCATATTTCTAAACTTCCTAACGAACTTGAGTCAGAAACACTAGAAGCTAAGCTATTTGACATGCTCTGCTATAACATCGAACTTGCCGTGTTAAATAAGAATAATAAGGCTGTTATTGCTTATGCTAACAAGGTCATCGAAATTGCTTCTAAATTGGAAACTAAAGAAAACATTCCAGTGGTAGCAGCGCAGATTAACCTGATCCAGGAAATACAAACGGAAGCCTATTGGAAAGGCATCACTGTGCCTATGCTGGAATCGATGCGTAAACGTATCCGAGGATTGGTGAAGCTGATTGAGAAATCCACTTCAACAATTGTGTACTCGATGCTAGATGATGAAATTGGTGAAGCAACTGTAGTCGATATTCCTGTGGTTTCCAGTGGTGTAAACATTGCTCAATACCGTAAACGAGTTGAAAGCTTCATCAAATCAAATGAAGATCACATCACCATTGCAAAGTTGAAACGTGGCTTAGCGTTAACACCAACTGATTTGAGTGAGCTTGAACGATTCGTTTTTGAAGCTCAGGAAGTTGAGAGTAAAGAAAAATTTGAGGAATGCTTTGGTACAGATAAGCCATTACCTCTCTTTATTCGTTCACTTGTCGGTTTAGATCGTCAAGCGGTGCAACAAGCCTTCTCTAAATATCTGCAAGGCTCAACTTACAATGAAAAGCAGATTCGTTTTATCGAAATGGTGATTGAACATTTGACCATTCGGGGAACATTAGAAGCCTCGCAGCTTTATGAACCACCATTCAATCAAATCCATTATGAAGGGATTGATGGTGTATTCGGTGATGCAGATACTGACAACATATTTGGGGTTGTTGAAGCGTTTAATGAAAGTGCGGTGGCATAGATTTGAATTTCTTATTTATTATTTATTAAGGGGGGAATATGTTTAATAAAGGATCAGAATGGCGTAAATGGGATTTACACGTACACACACCTGCTTCTCTTGACCATAAATATGGTGGTAATGATGATGCAACTTGGGAAAAATTTTTAACAGATTTAGAAAATTTACCTGAAGAGTTTAAAGTTATAGGTATTAATGACTATTTCTTTATTGATGGATATGAACGTGTTTTAAAAGAAAAGAATTCAGGAAGATTAAAAAATATTGATTTAATTTTGCCAGTAGTGGAATTTAGATTACATGAGTTTGCCGGTGTAGAGTTTAAAAAGCTTAATCGCATAAATTTACATATCATCTTCTCAGATGAACAAAACTTACCTTTGGATAAAATAAAATCTCAATTTTTAAATAGTTTACAAGCTAAATATATTTTAGAAAAAGAACAAACACCGTGGCACCAGAGTATTACAAAAGAATCAGTCGAAGATCTGGGACGACAAATTAAGTCATCAGTTTCTCAAGATAAATTACATCAATATGGGTCAGACCTAATTGAAGGATTTAATAATTTAAACTTACATTCGGATTCAATTCTTGAGGCACTTGATAAAAGTTGTTTTAAAGGAAAATATTTAATTGCTATTGGAAAAACAGAATGGGATGAACTCAAGTGGACTGATGCTTCGATAGCTGTTAAAAAACATCTAATTAACCAGGCAGATATCATTTTCACTTCAGCAGAATCTTATGATGCTTTTGATAAAGCTAAACAAAAATTACAAGATAATGGTGTAAATGATTTATTGCTTGACTGTAGTGATGCTCATAATTTTTCAGAAAAAACATCAGATAAAGATAGAATTGGAAATTGTTTTACATGGATTAAAGCCGATCCAACATTTACTGGTTTAATCCAAGCTACCTTAGAACCTCAAAATCGTATCTATGTGGGTGAAATCCCTGAAAAAGAATCATTAAAAAAAGGAAAAGGAAGTTACTTTATTGATCAAATTGAAGTTGTAAAAAAACCTACAGCTGTATGTAATCACAAGTGGATTGATGGAATTAAAATAAATTTAAGCCATGATCTAGTGGCGATTATAGGTAAAAAAGGAAGTGGTAAAAGTGCTCTTGCTGATATTATTTCGTTGTTAGGGAACTCTAAATCTAGCAGTAATTACTTTTCCTTTCTTAAAGAAGGACGATTTAAAGGCAAAGGTGGCTTTGCATCAGATTTTGAAGCTACATTAACTTGGTTGAACGGTACTAAAGATATAAAATCTTTAGATGCTAGTATTGATCATGAAAGTGCTGAAAGAGTACGTTACATACCTCAAGCTTACTTTGAAAAACTATGTAATCCTGATAATGGAGATAATGAATTTCAACATGAATTGAATTCAGTCATATTCTCTTATTTAACAGAGGAAGAAAAGAATGGTTGTTCAAATCTTGAAGCATTAATCAAATTAAAAGAAAGCTCATTAAATGATCAATTGTTTTCATTGAAAGTCAAATTAAACAAATTAAATTCAGAAATTGAAGAGTACGAAGCTCAATCGCAACCAAAAGTAAGAAACCTTTTGGAAAACAAAAGATTATTAAAGCTACAAGAACTGCAAGATCATGAATCTATTAAGCCTAATGAAGTTTCATGCCCTAGTGAAAACCTAACTCCAGAGCAATCAGCTTTAAAAATTCAGATGGAATCTGCCAATTCAAAAGTACTTGGATTCTCAAAACAAATTGATACTTTGAAAGATAATATCAAAGCAAGCCAAGGCAAAATATTAATTGCAAATAAGGTAATAGAAAAAACTGATGTTTTAACAAAATATATTGAGGCTTTTAATGAGGATATAAGTAAAGATTTAGAAAATCTTGAAATTGAAAATAACATCATTAAGTTCAGTATCAATTTAGAAAGAATATTAGGGATAAAAACTGAATTAGAAAAAGAAATTCCTAATAAATTAAATGAAATTAGTGCATTGGAATCCTCTATTAAGGAGAATAATGAAACTATCGAGAAAATAAATAGTGAATTATCAGAGCCATTCCAAAAATATAATACCTACCTTGAGACTATTAAAACTTGGGATGTGAAGAAAAAACAGTTAGAGGGTGATGAACTTATACCTGATTCACTTCATGGTATACAACATCAAATTACAATGTACAATAATTTGCCTAATCAGTTAGCAGAGAAAAAAAATGAGCGTAAAACTATCGCAAGCTTAATATATCAAATTTTAGAGTCCAAAAAATTACTAAGAGAATCTCTTTATGAACCTGTTCAGAAATCAATTGAACAAAATAGTTTTATAAATATAAAAAATAAGTTTGAGTTTGTATCTAAATTAAATTTTTCTTTTGAAGAATTTCTAGAAAATTTAACCTCTCATATTCTGCAACGTAGATTAGATTTTACGCCAGATAGGATTAAACATACTTTAGAAGATTTATCTCAAGATAAAGATTTAGAAACACAGGAAGGAGTTATTGATTTTATAGAAGAGCTTATTGATAAATTAAATGAAGCTAATGAGGAAGTTGGTATCGCTGAGATGGTGAAAAAAAATGTTACGCCGAAAGATGTTTACAATTTTATATATGGATTAGACTTTATTAAATCTAAATATTCATTACGTTTTCAAAATGTAGAAGTAGAAAAATTATCTCCTGGACAACGTGGTGCATTGCTATTGATATTCTATTTATTAGTAGATAAAGATAAAACACCTATTATTCTAGATCAGCCTGAAGAAAACCTTGATAACGATACTGTTGTAAACTCCTTGGTTCCTATTCTTAATGAAGCTAAAAAGACCAGACAAATTATTATGGTTACTCATAACCCTAATCTAGCAATAGTATGTGATGCCGAGCAAATTATTTATACTAATTTTGATAGAGAAAATAATTACTCCATCCATTATAAATCTGGCTCTATTGAAAGTTACGAGTTAAATCAACATGCAGTTAATATTTTAGAAGGGACTTTAAATGCATTTAATAACCGAAGTAGTAAGTATTTGGGTGTGATTGCTTAAAAAATTTATTATTTGTTACTTCATAATAATTTATTTTGAAAAATAGGTCATCATGAATAAATACATATTTTTAATTTTATAAGTTGCGAAATAAAGATATGTATTTATTATTTTTTTAATAATTAGATCTCTAAATTTTTTATAAAATTAAGGGGTAATATTAATATACATTATAATAGGGAGCTTTGTACTAGAGGAAAAGCTGATATTTTAAGCAGCTTAACTAGGCCAATAAGCTGTCATTTCTAGGTTTGTGCAATGAAGTATTTAAACTCTATAATACAGATTGAGCTCATCATAGCCAAAATTCATCATTGTTCATACAATTGAAATTGTAAGCTGGTGAGAAAAAATTAGCCAAAATTTTCTCTGATAGCTGTACCAATATAAGGCACTATCAAGTAAATTTTGCCTAGGAGAATCAAGGTGGTTAAATGAAGCAATATCTAGATTTGTGTCAACGCATAGTTGATGAAGGCGTATGGGTTGAAAATGAACGAACTGGAAAGCGTTGTTTAACCGTTATTAACGCAGATTTAGAGTACAACGTAGGGGCTAATGAATTCCCCTTAGTTACGACTCGAAAAAGTTACTGGAAGGCAGCTATTGCAGAGCTATTAGGCTACTTGCGTGGATATGATAATGCTGCTCAGTTCCGAGCCATTGGCTGTAATACTTGGAATGCAAATGCTAACGAAAATGGAGCGTGGTTAGCTAACCCTTATCGTAAAGGTGAAGACGATATGGGGCGAGTATACGGAGTCCAAGGACGCCATTGGCGTAACTCTGAAGGTAAAGAGTTTGACCAGCTTCGTAAGATCTATGATGACTTACGAAAAGGTATTGATGATCGTGGTGAAATTCTGACTTTCTATAACCCAGGGGAGTTTGATATGGGTTGCCTACGACCTTGTATGCATACTCATACTTTCTCTTTGGTAGGGGATACACTTTACTTAACGTCAGCACAACGGTCATGTGATGTACCATTGGGCCAAAATTTTAACCAAATTCAGGTTTTTACTCTGTTAGCTCTGATGGCTCAAATTACAGGATATAAGGCTGGAAAGGCTTATCACAAGATTGTGAATGCGCATATTTATGAGGATCAGTTAGAACTCATGCGTGATGTTCAGCTTAAACGTGAACCTTATCCTGCGCCAAAACTCCATATCAACCCTGAAATTAAAACGCTTGAAGATATTGAAACATGGGTGACATTAGATGACTTTGAAGTTGAAGGTTATCAATATCATGAACCTATTGCTTATCCGTTTTCAGTCTAAATAAGTTTATTTGAAGATAAAAATATTTCTGTTGGGCAAAAGTTTAAAAACTTTATCTCAACAGAAAATCTTATTTTCATATTAATGTTTTAGAGGACTGATATAAATACCCTCAAATTTTAATAATTCTTTTAATTTCTTAATTTCTTTTTCAGCCTCTAAGAGTAAATTTTGATCGGTTTTGTATAATTTTTTATAATAATCTTTGGATTGTTTCATTTCTTTATACTGAAGCTCGAAATGATAACATTGATTTTTCATATTCTGATATTCATTAAACCAGTAGATAAGTTCAGCTCTTGCTTGTATTAACAACTTCTCTGGTGACATTTCATTCTCAGCACTATTTAAAGCCAGTTTTTCTTTTTTCTGTTTTGCTTTCTTTATTCGTGCCTCTTTAATTTCTTTAAGTTTCTCGATAGGTTCGAATCGGTTTCTAATAGTATTCCGATGAATTCCTGTAAGTTTACATAATTGTGCAATAGTTGCTTTTAGTTTTGGATTGTGCTCAATTTGAAGTAGTGCATTGTTAATTTTCAAGGTATTTGCTTCATAATTCTCTGTGTTTTTAAGGTCGTAAGCTTGATTCTTCATAGTTCAACCTTTTCGCCAAGATTTTCTAAAACCATTACTGCTTCATTCATAGTAGCTAACATTTGTTCACGAAGATGCTCATATCCTGGTTTATTGAGATTTGCTTTATTCACAATATAGATTTCACGCCATTTAGGAGCATGTTTTAGAGTAACAATAGCGTGTTTGCATCGAATAGGGTTACAGCGTAGGGAGCCAATACATGGTAAAGCTGGATCGGTATCGTCCTGTTTATTTCCATAACATAAACCATTTCCAATATTAGTAACGGCAGCACCTTGGTCAGCTAGTGCTTCATATACTTCTTCTTCGGTATAACCATTTACCATATATCCTTGAAACAGAGTGATCAAATTTTTTTTATGTTCATTTGCTTTACCTCCATAAAATGTTCCATTGTGATTGAAAACATTTTTTATAGCTTCTAATTCAGCTGCATGTCTCAATGAATTTTTGCTGTTTCTATTACCATCCTTTGAAAGTATTTCACCAATTTCACCATAGCCTAACGTAACTGACGTAGTAGCACCTTTGGAGACAAATTTACCAATTTCTGCCACGAAGTGTTTTAGCTGAAATGAAATTAAAGGTAGGCCAACTTCGGCTCTAAATAGTTGGTAGGTTAGAGTATGTCGTAGCATATAGGAGTTAAAACTAATCTGATTAGCAATGTATTCCCCCAAAAGTTGGCTAATCAACGCGTTGATTTGATAACTAATCCCATTACTACTCATAGATTTTTCTGAGCCAGTAGGATGAACAGTATTCATATTAGAAACGAGATATGGGGATGATTTGATTTTTGCGATATAAGATGCTGCTAATATAGTGTCTCTAACGATTGGAATAGCTACCCAACGATCATCAAATAAACCAGTATTAATCTCTTGTTGATGTTTTTTAATAGTACTTTCAATTAACCAAACACCATCATCTTGTACTAAGCATGAACAATCTTTTACTTTTATTTCTGCTAATTCAGATGGTCTCATACCTGTATATTGACCAACCAAGTATAGACATGAATATGCCACTAGATTGAAATATTCACGAAGTTTATTTAATTCGTATTTGCGACTCTTTAAGGCTTTTCGTAGAGTAAGTCCACCTGCCAAACCATTTTTATTTATCATCCAGTCAGAGGGTTTAATTAATCCTAATACACAACTTGAAGAGTACCCTTTGGTCCTTAATCGCATTGCAATATAGGCGTTAAGAATTTCATGATTAACTCTCTCATTATTTGCCCAAGATGAATATTTACTGGCTTCAAAACGTTCTAAAGAGTTGATATCTGATATTTTTGACTTATCCCCGATAGCATTTAAAAAGTCGACTACGATGAAAGATGCCATCTTAGATAAATATTCAAATATATTATCTGGGAGCACCTGTTTTTTTTGAATTTTATGAGTATTAGGAGGGTTTTTCCAACATAAATTATTTAAGTCGACATAGGCAATGGGTTTATTAAATACATATTTGATAGAGCTAGGGTTTCGTAAATATTCAAAAAATCTATCTAATTCAGTGTTTTTTATGCGTTCATAGTTTTTAGCCGCTTTATGGTAATATGCTGGAGAGAGGGCTGTTAGGGTTTTAAACTTTGTTTGAACATATTCAAAACCAAACTCTAAATTTAATTGTTTAAATATTTCATTAATAAATGTTAAACCATTTTCAAAAATGGGAATTAATGTGTTGGCTTTTAGGACACCTTTTGCATATTTTTTTTCCCTGATGTTTTCTTATTATATTGGGGCCAAAATATAGTGTTGTTGAGTAAAGCGAGCTCAAATATGACTTTTATTTCGGTTAAAATAAATCTAGGAATATCATTATATTTTGAAAAGTTTATGCGTAATTTTGCCCCTTGGACATTTCGTGCGGCATTTGGGTAATCAGAATTAAAATCCCAAGTAGAATCGGAAAATTTAGATATTTTCGAAATGGATCTTTCCATAAACTGATTTATGTATATATTAGATTCGATATATTTTTTTTGTAGGCATTGTTCTAGATTGTTTCCTACACTTGGACTATTTATCAGGTTGTGATGATGTTCTGCAAAATTTTTCAGTATATTTAGCTGAGTTTCTATATTCATTAAATTACTCCATCTATCAATACAGTGTTCTCAATGTATTCAGATGCAATTCTTGCGTTTTCAAGCTCCAATGGGGAAAAATTAGATAAGTTGGGGGCTGTAATCTGATTCATGAGTTCTAGATTTTCTCGAAGAATATGCCCGTAGGGAGTGTCAATAATTTGGGTGTTTTCTAAACGAGCTTTGTAATCACGCTGCATTGCAAAAATTTGAGGAAGGTGATGAACTGCAAGCACAACATTGTCACAACGTAAGCATTTATTATATTGTGAACACGGAGTTCCTTGGATATAAGAGGCCAATTTTTTTACAAATTCAGGTGGATCAAAAATATTTCTGCACGCCGCTAAAGGTGTTATAAAAGTTACTGCTGGTTCATCCTTATTTTTAACTTCTATCTTTTTGGGATTCTCTTGGGGTTTAGCTTCCAAAGTTGAGCAATGTATTTCTGTCAGTTTTTTATCTAGCTGTGCTCGACTTATATTATTAAAGTCTAAAGAGTCAATATAACTCAGAGTGGTTTGTATAGATGAGTGTCCTAATACTACTTGAATTTCTCTCATACTTACATCAGCTTTAATCAATTCGCTGACTAAAGTTGGTCTAAATCTACTTATTGTTAGAATTAGTGGGCGGTCTTGATCACCTTTTAACTGATATTTATTAACAAATCGAGTAATGCTGATTCCTAAAGCTTTGTAATTTCTTCCATTAAGTCCTAAGAAAGGAGCTACTCTTTGGTGTGATTTTTTGCTATTTGATTGATAGATAAATAACCTATTTTTGACTGTGTCACTTGTAATATTTTCCCGAATGTTACTTGTCAGTCTAATCACCTCATCAAAAATATTTTTTACAGACTCTTTTTGACTTGGAGTTAGCCAAGTGATTTTGGCTTTAATTAAATCAAGATGATAGTCTTTTTTTCCGTCTGATCTTTCTTTCCAATATCTAAGACAAGGTCTACCTGTAGCTGGATGCTTAAGTGTAAAGTCATCTATATCAAGAGCGAGTAAAGACTCAGTATTTATACCTGTGACTTGGGCTAATTTTAATAAGTAGGGTAATAGGACATCTATTCCAATCATAGATATGACTCCCCACTCTCTATATATATTGTCTAGTTTTTTTCCTGAATCCTGAATAATTTTAAGAAAAGATTTTTGAATTCGTGTTTTGGCTGTGTTGTAAAAAATAGGTTCACAATTAAGTAGGTTTTCAAATATCCAACGAGCATTATTAAGAGTTGATAATCCTTTAATTCGATATCCATATTGATCGAGAGGATTCTTACCAATACCAGTAATTCTATAGGGTTTTAGGATCGATCTAGACTCAGTAATACCTTTGTCGATTGCTTCTAATATTTGCAGGCGTTCATTTTGATTAAATGGTTTCTTTACATCTGTTTGTCTATATACATCGAAGCCAACTGCATTGAAAAAATTATATTCTATATCTTGTATTTGAGTGAGCCTTTTTAATGATTTCCGTACAGCACTTAAAAGAGTCTGTGCATGAGAGCTGGAAATATCTGCGTTTATTATTTTATCTTCTAGGTATTTTCTAAATTTAGATAGAAGATGTTCATCGAAAGTCTCTACAATTATTAAAGGTGTATTTCCATAAAGATTTGAAAGAAATTTGATAAATTCCTTGCATGCACCTTGATAGTTTTCTTTTGCTGATTCAGAAGACACTGTTTTAGATTGTGAGGCAAATAGTTGCTCTATTTGAATATATGGTTCTGCTTCAGAAGGTTTGTGAAAGTCAATAATATTAGTAAGTTTAAGAGTAGCTAATCTATTGAAATGACCTTTAAAGGTTTCCTTAGATGTACCCTGAAAAATTTGCCTTTCATGATTTCGTTCGGCAACAGTCTTATAATTAGCATCTACTATCCCTTTTTCTTTAAGGTCTTGATGAATGTAATTCCAAGCAGCCTTAACAGTGCTAAACTTTAAATGATATTTAGTTATAGGACATTGCTCTTTAGGCATTTTCCCAAGTGAAATCTTATTACCAAAAATAGGCAGTTGCTTTTTATTTTCTAGAGATAGCCCTCGATACCAATTAAGGAGTTTTCTCCTGGCGTTTATTTCAGCTAATGCATAACTACCATCGGGTATTAGCAAAATTTCTTCTTCAATCATTTTATTAATAATGGAATATGTAAGCTTGCTGTATTTAGATGCAGAGTTTTTTGAAATGCCTAAAGTACATACAAGATAGTTAACATCGACATTTATTTTTGAAGGCGTGTTAGCCTGACTAATTGGTATTTGCCACAAAGCATCTACATTTTGGATAACACTTGATACCCATTCTGCGATAGTAGATTCAACATCTCCGATTTTTTTTTGTTCATTAGTTTTCATTTTCTGTCTGTAATATTGATTTTTAACTGTGTGGTTTCATATATACGTTTCATTTTTTCAGCTTTTGTGACTAACTCACCTTCTTCGTTACACATTGTGCTGTAAATTTCATGGGGGATTTTTGTGTACATTTCAGTAGTATTTAGTTGGCTATGTCCCAAATTTTTTTGCAAAATTACAAGTCGGTCAAGATAATCCATTCCTAAATCTTCTGATTGTAATAGGGCATAAGCACTACCATGTCTTAGTTTATGCGGAGAGATTTGTTTTTTAAGCCGACCTTTCTTAATAGCGCGCTTACTTAAACGTTCTAACAATTTACTGATGCTCGATGCTGTATAAGCAGTACCCTGAGCAGTGAGGAAAGCTGGAGTTACAGCTTGAGTAGCATACTTCCTTGCATATTTTTTATAGAGTGGGGAAGCGTGATATTTCAGGATACGCTGGATTGTTGCAGAGCTTATTAAAGTCCAACGAGGGTTAATTTCATTTCTGCGTCCTTTGCTACCTAAAACTTCCAATGGAACATAACTTGGACAAATTGGTTTGTCTGAGGTGTATGAAATAAATTGTGTACTATTAAAATAAATAGCATTTTTAATATGTTCAACAGTAACTCGTGGAAGTTCGGAACGACGTAGACCTGAATCATATAAAAATTGGAGTACAACTCTTTCACGTTCAGAACCTGTTGATTCAAGTAATACAATAAGATCATCTGGATTACAGGGTGGCATAGGATTATTTTTTGGTGTTTTTGATAAATATCCGTCGCTATAAGGGTTATTTTTACGTATTTGTGTTTGATCCTCTCCTGGAGTGGTTAGATATTTCATGAAAAAAAATAAACATGCATCACGATTCCTGACGGTAGTTGATTTTAAATTTTGATTCCCCTCTAAAAATGTTATGTATTCTTCTATTACGTATGTTGGTACTGTAAGAAATGCCTCATCACTTACATCATCATCAAATTCAGGACGGGTTCGCATATAGTTCAAAAAGTAAGTTAGATTTTTGCCGTAAGTGGGTATGGACTCGGTCGCAAGTTTTTCATGCTTTGATTGGTAAGATAGATATTGAGAAATAATAGGTAAAAATCGACCATTATCATCAAAGACACCCACCCCATTCACGTGTACCTCTTTCGCTAAAAAATCTAATTTATCCTTCTTATTGAGAGGTGATTTAGACAGGTCTAGTTTGGTTTCTATGCAAATTTGGACGGTCATAAATAGTCATTCCTCCATTTGAAAATAAGAAGTTAAATTCAAATTTTTATTGAACTTTTATGGATAATAAATCTAACTTAATGCTGTTTTTTTTTCTTATCAAGGTATTTTTATTTAAATGATTTTAAAATAATTATATTTATAATTAATAACTTATTGAAATTAATTTGAATTTTAAAAGACATTTTTTTAATTTTTTAATAAATTTTTTGATGTAAATAATTAATAAATATTTATGGAACTATAGCAATAATCTCTGACTATTTAGGGATATAAAATTGAAAGGTTAAAAGTTATTGAAGGGATACTGGCATTTTATTTTAGTTTTATTTGGGATTTGGTAATTCTTGTATGAATCTTATTTTAAGCAACTAGTTCAGCATACTGTGCATTATTAATATGGGGGTATAAAAAAAAAACGTCAGCACTACGTTGATATAATTGGCAAGATAATTTTCCGTTTTGAACAAAAAATTGAAACAAGGTATGGCATGGTGGCAATGCAACATTACCTGCCTCATTTGGATTCCAACCAGACACGATTAGACGACGAGAGTTAGGATTGGTTTTGATTTCATTGACCAACCATTTGATTTGGTCAAAACCATCTTGTTCATATAGGCCATCGGCTTTTTTGGTCGCCCCGAAATTACGCCATTGATGACCATAAACAGGACCTAATTCACCGGCAGGACGACCAAAACGAGCAGTTTGTTCTGCTGTAGACCATTCATCCCAAATCGAGACTTTGTTGTCTTGCAAATATTGAACATTGGTATCGCCTTTAAGGAACCACAACAGTTCAATCACGATAGAGCGGAAATGAACTTTTTTGGTGGTGAGTAAAGGGAAACCTTGAGAAAGATCGAAGCGCATTTGATGACCAAATACAGAACGTGTTCCCGTACCCGTACGGTCGCCCTTGTCGCCGCCGTTGTCGAGAATGTGTTGTAAAAGGTCTAAATACTGGCGCATGTCTCTCTCATAATTTGCTAAATTTCTTGTGGCACATATTAGCTTGTTTTGCGTGAGGAAGGAACTGCGATGGGCGCTTGAATATGGTCGGGTTTAAAAAATCAAAAACATACGGTGTTTATTGGGTGATGACCAAATTTTGCAGGCAACAAGCGCTGAATTGTCTGAGTTGAAGACGTCTATTTATAACAATTACATCAAGTGTTAACGAGACAATATGTCTGTTAAATCAAGCATGAGCTTAGAAAACGAAGCTCTATTTTTTACATATTGAGAGATGCTTCTTTCGCAGTGTTGAAAAAAATACAGATAAGTTTGATTAAAAAATAAACGTGATTTTTCTCATTATGAAGAGGTGATATTGAACAACTATTTTTGATTAAGAGTTTGATATAAAAAATAAATCTATTTGAATTAAAAATAGACGATCGTATTTAAATGTGAAGATTTGTTTAAGAAATCTTACATTTTTTACATGAAAAAACATGATTTACGCGGTACTATCACCCTCGTTAAAATTTTTGAATGCCTAAATACAGGCGGGAGTGTGGGTTAAAGAATGGCTTATGATCACAATGTAAACTTGAGTGAAGTGCATGCTCCAGTTCAGGCAAATATCATAATTCGTTCTCAGGCGAGTAAAAATACGGGCAAGTCCAATAGCACTCAAAAAGCAGCAACTAAAAATGTGGTATCCCGCAATGGTCAGCGTATCGATATCGATCGTTTGACTGGATTTTTACAAGGCATTACCCGCCAAAGCAGTACTCAGAAATGTGCCCGCAGTGTTCGTCTAGCACTTGAGTCCGCAGGGGCACGTTTTAACGGTCACCCCGTTGCCGCAGCAGACTGGGGCAGCACATTACAAAAAATTGGTTATCAAAAAATTAATTTAGCGTTTGATCGACCAAAGAAAGGCGATATTTATATTATCGACCGCAATCAAAGTAGCCGTTATGGTCATATCGCAGCATATTCAGGTAAGGATTGGGTGTCTGATTATCGTCAAGCGGGTTATGCGGTCTATCGAACTCCAAATGTGAAATATAGCTATTATCGCTTAGCGGATTAACAGCCCATGGCTGCAAAAAGGTTAGTCTTCAAACCTTTTTGCACGCTGACTGTAGATCGAGACGATAAATAATCCAATTGCCGCAAAGCCCATACATTGCAGCGCTAAAATCCAGCGTTGCTCATTGGGTAGAAAATAAATTAAGCACACTAAACATAAAATGGGCAAACTAGCCAAACCGCATTTTAATGACGGAGACAGTGTTTTTAGTTTGTCTTGTCTGAGCTTATAAAGCAGATCAATCATCAAACCAATGGCTAAACTTATGCCCGCAAAGCGGGGATCTAGTTGTTTTTGTTCAGCGCATAGAAAAATAAGCACACAGGTACTGATACAAATGATGAGCTTGATTTGTCGGTTACAGCGCTCAGAGTACCAAAACGTCAGCATTTAAATTTTACCTTGGGGTGAAGTTTTCTCGTTTTTATTCAGCAGTGAAATCGGGGAGAGCAGGCAGATCGCCAAAGCCATAAAGCCAATGCCTTGAGCACCCGGAATCAGAATTTCACCCTTATTCATGTTGATAAAAACCAATGCTAACAGCAGTGCAATCGGTATCCACGTCAATAAACGATAGAGCAAACCTGTTGGATTTTTTGCTGCGAAATGAATCTTGCAATAACGACAAATCAGGAAAATGACGCCTGTACCCATGAACATTAGAATGGCTTGAAGTGTTAGGGGTTCCATCCAATACAGAACACCGGTCAGTACGACCATCGCAATAAAAAACAGGATTTTTTTAAGTACAGAAACGCTGGGGTTAAACCAAAATTCAAGCATGGATCGATAGTTTAAAAATAAGCTGAATAAACTTTAGCACAGATCAGTTGTCTAATTCAGTCACTTCATGTGCAGTAAATACGTATGAAGGGATAAATTTCAGCGCATAAAAAAGCGAGGCTTAGACCTCGCTTGCTTAAAGACAATTATAAAATATTAATGATTTTTTTGTGGACCCCAGTCATAGATTTTTTTCTGGTAGGCATACCACATCATCCATAGTCCAATCAGAATCATCGGAACTGTCAGGAACTGACCTTTACTCATCCATCCGATGAACAGTTGACCATTGTCCGGCTCACGGAAGAATTCAACGGTGAAGCGTGCGATTCCATATCCGATGAGGAACAAGGCTGAAACGGCATAACGTGGACGAGGTTTTGAACTAAACCACCACAGCACGATAAACAGAATTAAACCTTCACAGAGGGCTTGATAGAGTTGCGACGGATGGCGCACCAACTGAAGTGGATCGGTCGGGAAGATCATGCCGAAAGCAAAATTAGGATCGGTCACTGCACGACCATACAGTTCGCCACCAATAAAGTTACCAATACGACCAAACATCAAGCCTGTCGGAACGCAGGGTGCAATAAAGTCGAGGGTCTGGAACCAGGTCATTTTATATTTCTTGCACCACAGTAACATGGCAATCATGACCCCAAGGAAACCGCCATGGAAGCTCATGCCACCTGTCCAAACTTGGAATAGCCACAGTGGGTTGGCAAGGAATTGATCGAAACCATAAAAGAAGACGTAGCCAAAGCGTCCACCAATCACGACACCCAATGCACCGTAGAAAATCAGGTCAGAGACCATTTCTGCGTTCCAGCCGTCACGTTGTTTTGCACGGTAGGTTGCCAAACCCCATGCAAATAAAAAGGCCAATAAATACATCAGACCATACCAGTGAACTTGTAGTGGCCCCAGTGATATCGCCACAGGGTCGATATTTGGATATGTCAGCATCGCTGTTCCTTGTCATTATGTTTTGCACAGATTTTAGCTGAATGTGCTGAAAAATGTTGTACATTCAATGTGTAAAGATATTGAGAGTTGAATATGTGCATTGTGGCTTTTGCTTGGCAGGTCTTGGATGACATGCCACTCTGCCTGATTTCGAATCGTGATGAGTTTTATCATCGACCGACGGCAGGTCTAAAGCAATGGGTAGATAGTCCGATTATTGCAGGACAGGACTTACAGTCTGGTGGAACATGGATGGGGATTACCGCTCAAGGGCGTTGGGCGATTGTGACCAATTTTCGTGATGGTCGTGATCAGACCACATATCCCACTTCACGTGGCGCTTTGATTCAGCAATTTTTAGAATCTGAGCAAACGCCCATTCGGTTTGCGCAAGCACTGGAACAAATCCAATGTAATTATGCTGGCTTTAATTTATTCGTTGGCGATGCCACTCAAGCCGTTTATATGAGTAATCGCGGTGAAGCACCACAAGTCTTAGCCAAAGGGGTGTATGTCACATCCAATGGTTTAATGACTGAACATTGGGAAAAGACCCGACATTTACGCAAACGCTTCACGCAAGAATTTTTACCGATGCTACAAAGCCAGCAACCACAGGCGGACATAGACGCCGCTGCGTGGGATATTTTGGAAGATGAACGTAAAATCATTCCAGCATTGTTACCCAATACTGGGATTCAGGCGGAAATGGAACATTTGCTGTCTTCAACCTTTATTCAAAGTCCTGTGTATGGCACACGTTGTTCAAATTTATTGTGTATGCGGGATTCACAGTGGCATTGGCAGGAAAAACAGCAGCAGGGTGAGCAACAAGGACAGATCACCCAGATTGAATTGCATTTAAAGCCATAAAAAAAGCCGACGATTCGTCGGCTTATTTTTTAGAGGTGTTTTATGCGGTTTTTTGTGTTGGCTGAGCTTGTTCTACCGCTTCGCCAGCAATCACACCACCATCTTTACGGGTGATGACAACGGTTGCAGAACGTGGACGTGAAGTCGCTGCTGCATTGGTTTGTGATGCAGGCCAGTGGCTGGTCGGTTCAGAATAGGATGCTGAATCTTCACCGGGATGTTGCACATTGATAAAAATCGCTTTGTAGTCAGGTGTCATCGTCACACCTGTGATTTCACACTCTTTAGGCCCAGTCAGGAAGCGACGTAAGTTTTCATCATTCAGTTTTGCACCCACAATGGTTTCTTGACCCGATGATGTCGTGGCTTTTGTACCATCACCGACTTGACCCGGAAGCGCAGCAAGCATCATACAGTTGGTGGTATCGGTATAAGCACCGTCATCGGTTTGAATCCATAACACACCACGTGGGTCGAACCACATCCCATCGGGTGAAGACAAGTCATTGTTGTCATTGAGACCAGATAAGTTAATGTTGCTCGCCATTTTTGCTTCAGCACCAAACAGGTAAATATCCCAAGTAAAGCTGAGCGCAGTGGTTGTATCACCATCTTCACGGAAACGGATAATATGACCGTTGACGTTGCCTTTACCACCTTCAGGGTCGGTGTAGTTACGTGGGTTGGCAGCATCTAGTGCATGCGTCGTACCACGGTTCGAGTTATTGGTGAGAGTCACATAGACTTCACCATTGTCTGGATGCACAGCGACCCATTCTGGGCGGTCCATTTTGGTAGCACCGACAGCATCTGCGGCAAGACGTGCGAAGGTCAGAACATCTGCTTGTGAGCTAAACGGATAAACGCTGTTGCTTTGGTTTAAACCATTGACGTTATAGCTCAATTCAATCCATTGACCTTTGCCGTCATTGTTAAATTTGGCAACGTATAACTTACCGTTGTTCATGTATTTGTCACCTGCAGCATAGCCACCGTTGACATCTTTTTTATTCCATTTTTGGTCTGATACAAATTTATAGATGTATTCACCGCGTGAGTCATCACCCATGTAAAATGCAAGATTGTCATCTTCACGTAAGCGACTTGCACGGCAGTCTTCATGTGCAAAGCGACCCAGTGCTGTACGTTTTACGGGGTTTTCACGACGGTCAAATGGGTCGATTTCGACAATCCAACCAAAGGTGTTTGGACCATTACGATAATCTTCTGCTGCCTGAGTACCGGTAACATTCGCTGACCAACGGTCATATAAATCTTGTGACTCATTACTTCCAATCGCCGTTTCCCAACCATAGCGTGAGTTTGCACCCGCTTTTAGGCCATAACGGTTGAGTGCCACAATTTCAGCAGGACTACGTTTGGCATCATCTTCTTTCGCACGAGCGAAGTAACCAATGAAGTTTTCTTCTGTCGTCAGGTAAGTGCCCCAAGGGGTATAACCATTACCACAGTTGTTGTGTGTACCACGGGTTTGTTGACTATTGGCTGAAAACTTCGTGCTGACTAAGCTTGAGCCTGCAACAGGACCTTTAAAGTCCATTACGGTCGATGCTGTGATACGACGGTTAAATGGAGAGTTTTGTACCAGTTTGACGGCTTGAGTCTTGCTGTCTTTTTCAATTTGAATAACAGAAACACCGTGTGCATTGACTTCACGGATGACTTCATCTTCAGGGCGACGGCCTTCCACTTTGGTTGGGCCTTGTGGGTGTAAGAAGGTTGGATTGATGTATTCATGGTTCATCACCAACAAACCTTGGTCTGACTGCTTGGCATCATAGCGTCCAGAGGTGGTATTTAAACCAAAGAAGCTCATACCGTCATGGCAGTCACCAGAGCGGAATTGGAAGCTCGGGCCAGAAGGAACATTGTTATCATCCCATGCTGGGTATGCAGGGTTAATCGAGTCACCCATCGCATATAGCACATGCGCTTGATAGCCTTCAGGAACAGTCACAATATCGTCTAAATTCTTTTTCACTGGTGTGAAATTGAACTTGGTCGGTTTTTGATTTGGATCAGTGACAGGTGGTTTGGTATTGCTATTTGAATCTGAGTCATTGTCATCATTACACCCCGTTAATGAAGATGCCAATGCAAGTGCGACTGCACCACTCGCAGTCTTGGTAATCAAGCTACGACGGCTGATGCGCTGTTCTAAAATGTCACGAAAATGAAGGTTATCCGAAGTGTTGTTATCAAGTTCTTGATCTTCGTTATATGGCATGTTTGTCATGAATTTAAATCCTGGCAAAGGTGTGCTGGGTAAAAGTTGATCACATAAAACTATCGATAAAATATGACAATGCTTTGAAGCTAATGTTGCAAACTGATGAAATAGGCGTTTAGATTTCGCTGCAGGAAAAATGCAAAACATTAAATGGACGCATAAAAAAAGAGGCTATCTCAGCCTCTTAGGTGTAAAATTCACCAAAATTGTCGAAACATCAGTCTATTTAAGTTGTAGATGCACGTCGTTTTTCAATCAGCTTGCCAAAGAACAAACCCAGCTCAAACAGCATCCACATGGGGATGGCCAACATGATCATCGAAAGCGCATCGGGTGGCGTTGCAAACATGGCGACAAAAAAACAGCCGACGATAATAAAACGACGCTTCTCTACCAAAGTTTGAGTAGATACCACCCCGATCAAAATCAAAATTAACGTGATGATTGGAATTTCAAAGGTCAGTCCAAACACCAAAAAAAGCTTTAAGCAGAAACTTAAATAACTATTGATGTCCGTCATTGGGGCGACCGTTTCAGGGGAAACACTCATAAAAAAATGTAGGATGGATGGCAGGGCAACCCAATAGGCAAAGGCAATACCGGCATAGAAGAGGACGATGCTGCCGAATAATAAGGGCATCGCCAAATGCCGCTCTTTTTCATACAGTGCAGGTTTGATGAAGGCCCAAAGTTGATAAATCACGAAGGGCATAGCGAGCATTAGCGCGACAAAGAAATTCAACTTAAACGGCGCCATAAAGGTGGCGGTCACATCCGTTGCGATCATGGATGAGTTCATCGGCAACTGCGCACGCAGAGGCTCTGACATCAATTGATAGCTTTGATTGGCAAAGGGCAATAAACATAAGAACAGAATCAAAATGAGCCCTGTAATTTTGATCAAATGCCGACGCAAAATCACCAAATGTTTGGTGATCGGCATTTCTTCCAAATCAGGCACAGTGTTCTGTGAATTATTCAGTGAAAGATCTGTCATACGGCCACCTGATATTCTGCTAATGCATCGGTCGAACTTAATACAGGAGCTTGATCTGTTTTAATTTCGTGCTTTATTTTCATTTGGGGTGCAACCACGGCAAATATCGTGCTCTGACCACGTTCGATGTACTGATAACGTGGGGATAAATTTTTATTGTCAGGTAGGACTGCTTCTTGTTGTTTTTGCGCAGTCTGTTCTATGGGGTGTTGCGTTTGTTGCAATTCATTCATCTGCGCTTGCATACGCGCTTCGAGCTGTTGAATACGTTGCATTTCTTTTTGCATTTCTTCACGAAGTTCAGACATGCGAAGTTCACGATCAATGTCTGTTTGCACGTTACTGATCAGTCGTTTAACTTTCCCGTACCATTTACCTGCAAAGCGGATACCTTCAGGCAGTTTTTCCGGGCCGAGTACGATCAGCGCAATAATGCTGAACACCAGTAATTCGCTAATACCAATATTAAGCATTATGACAACCCCTTAGCTTTGAACTGAGGAATTGGTTTTATTTTGAGCTTCATGCTCTAGCGTGCGAGGCTCATTAAGCTGTGTATTTGCTGCGTCTTCATCACGCATCGATTTTTTGAAATCTTTGACTGCGCCGCCGACATCTTTACCCAAGTTTTTTAGCTTAGAGGTACCAAAGAGTAAAATCACCACAATTGCAAAAATCAGTACATGCCAAATCGATAGTCCAGCCATCTTGTTATCCTCTTGTTGGTCTGCACAACATTTCAGCAGTTGTAGATGACAGTGAAGTGACCAAGATGTTGCAGTTTAAAGACAGCCGCGAAGCTTATGTTCAGTGTTACTATGCATGGATTGAGCAGTGAGGGTGGTGTAGTGGTGTTTCTTCTTCCGATATTGGGTTTTTTAAGTGGCCTCGGATTGGCATCATTATCAGGAACCGCATCGCTCAAATCGATTTTCTCTAGCTTACTTGCACGCTGTTTTATTCCAGCCGTAATCATCTACAACATGGTGTTCTATCAAGCAGGCAGTTTAGCGCTCATGCTCTTTAGCTTTAGTGTAGCCGTGCTGATGTTTTATTTATTTCGCTGGCTGTTAAAAGATAGTTTACGTGCCTTGTGTGTCAGTTATTTGAACTTGGCTTGGCTGGGTTTTCCTTTTGCCTTAGCACTGTTTGGCCCTGAAATTAGTGCAGCGATGGTGGCTTTGTATGTCGGTGGTTCTATCTTTGGCAATATGTGGGCTGTTACAGCCGTCAGTTCAGCCCAACTACCATGGTCGAGCGTGATTCAAAAAGTGGCGATGTCACCGCCTGTATTTGCCTTGATGATTGCAGGTGTCTGTCGAATAGTTGGACTGCAGCATTTAGAAGAACATCAGATCTTAGATTGGCTCTATCAAGCTGCAAAAATTGGAATGAGTTTCACAGGGATGTGTGTCTTAGGCATGTGGCTGCGCCAAACAAAGGTACAGTGGCGTGATCTGATGAACAGTAGTCGTATTTATGCGATGAAACTCACCGTTGGCGCGGTGATCTGTGGTTTGAGTTATGCCTTTCTTCCGATTCCCCAGATCGAGAAATATATTGGGGTGATGTTCATGCTGTTCTGCTTACCCCCTGCAGCCAATATTGTGGCTTTAGAAACGCATTATCAAGGAACAGGCACTTCGGCACGTTATATTGCTTCAGGCACGATTATGAGCTGTATCGTCGTCAGTATATATGGGTTAATTTTGCATCTTTTTTCGCTTTAAGATGAAAAGTTAATTATCGATGCCCACAAAGGGTGACTACTTGAGCTGTTTGCGAATCTGCCAATCACGCACGAGGGCGTATATCATTGCGATACCTATCAGGCCTGGAAATCCAACCTGACCTTGCGACAGATTAAGCATGATCGACAGTACGATCAACACTGCAAAAATAACGTAAGTGGTACGAAAGCCTGAGGTGAGCGGGTAGGTTAGTTGCGCATGGCAATGAGGGCAGCTTAGTTTTTGAAAACTAAGAAATGAGCGTGTTGGGATTTCAGTTGAAGTGTGATGGCAAGTGTTGCATATGATCTGTATCGGTTGAAGTGCCATAATTATTCTATTTTTATTCAGGGATTGGAGTTAAACTTTGGCATTAAGATTAACTCCAATTCAAATTATTTCAAACTTGCTTTAAATAATTTCATTGCTTGACCACGATGGCTGATTTTATTTTTTTCTTCTTTTGATAATTCAGCACTAGAAACATTCAGTTCTGGCAGCCAAAACAGTGGGTCATAGCCAAAGCCATTTTCACCACGTGCTGCTTCCATCACTTCACCGCGCCAAATCCCTTGGAAAATTTGTGGGAGTGGGTCTTCTGCATGTTGGACCAAAGCCAAGACACATACAAACATCCCTTCGATGGCTTCACCCTCTTTACGGAGTGGTTTGAGGTCAGCAAGCAACTTGGCATTGTTAGCGGCATCATTTCCATGTTCACCTGCATAGCGCGCAGAGTAAATTCCTGGTGCGCCACCGAGTACAGGAACGCAAATGCCAGAATCATCTGCAATGGCTGGCTTGCCTGAAATTTTCGATGCGTGACGCGCTTTAATAATGGCATTTTCAACAAAGCTTAGACCGTCTTCAATGGCATCTTCAATGTTTAATTGACCTTGAGGAATCACTTCAACAGGCAAATTCAGTTCCGCAAACATTTTTTCAAATTCTGCAATTTTGCCTTTGTTATTACTTGCAAGCACCAAAGTGCCTTGAGATAACCAATCAGTTGAAGCCATGTGAATATTCACCATAAAACAAGATTTGAGGCTATTTTAACAAGATGCAGTGGTTGACAGGCAATAAAAAAGCACCCGAAGGTGCTTTTTAAGATTCAAAAACTTATTGTGCTTGAATCCATTTGTCTGCACGGTCACGTGCTTGACGAATTTGGTCTTGGCTTAAGTTGGCTGCCAATGCCGTTTTCTTACCTTCAGACAAGCTAATCACTTTGTTGTCGAGCATGCCATCACGGGTAGAAAGCTCATACCATTGGTATGCACCCATGTAGTTTTTCTTTTGCTCTTCCATCATGGCTAAGTTAAAGCTTGCGCGGTTATCACCACGGCTGGCTGCTTTTTCGAAATATTGACGAGCAAGCGCTTCATCTTTTTTAGTCCCAATGCCATCTGCAAGCATACGACCTACATTAAGCTGTGCTGCAGATAAACCTTGATCAGCAGCAGCCTTATACCATGCAAAAGCTTGACGTTCATCTTTTGCAACGTCTTTACCTTGTTGATATTTAGTGCCTAAGTAAAACTGAGCACCGGGCTGACCTGCTTTAGCAGCTTTACTTAAGCTGTGAATATCCATAATTGAATATTGTGCAGCTTGGCTAGAAACTGAAGATGATGGAGCAACATAATCCGCATGGGCTTGTATGCTAAAAAGTCCAATCAGTAGCGTCGTGCTTAATAATAATTTTTTCATAGAGCGCTCACTCGATAAATTGCGACTTCACCAAATAGATTTGGGAGACGTTTACTGAGTAAACTGTCTTGTTGATCCCCATTCACGGCAAGTCGGTTAATAATCCGGATGTTATTTTCAGCACACAGCGCTTCAAAATCACGGAAAGTACATAAATGAATATTGGGCGTGTTATACCACATATAGGGTAACGCGTCTGAAACGGGCATCCTTCCTTTTAATGCAAGGAAAGAACGAGTCTTCCAATGTGCAAAGTTTGGAAAGGTAATAATAGCCTGTTTCCCCACACGCACCATGTCTCTTAAGAGAACGTCTGGTGCATCTACAGCTTGCAAGGCTTGTGCCATAACCACATAGTCAAAAGACTGGTCGGCAAAGCGACTTAAACCTAAGTTTAAGTCCTGTTGGATGATATTTAACCCGCGACTGACTGCAATTGCAATCTTTTCTTGATCAATTTCTAAGCCATATGCACGAATATTGTGCTTTTTGCTCATATGTGCAAGCAGTTCACCGTCACCACACCCTAAATCGAGTACGCTTGAATCTGGTTTAATCCAACGTTCAGCCAGTTGATGATCAATACGCATTAGTTGGTCTCCTTCGGTGTTTCTTGCAGGTGTTTTACACCGCCTAGGAATGCACGTAAGCTTTTCACATATAACGGAATCGGGAACAAGAAAGAGTCATGGCCTTGTTCAGCATCAATATCCACATAGCTCACAGGCTTATGATTGCTAATTAATGCATCTACAATTTCTTGCGAACGAGCAGGGGCAAAACGCCAGTCCGTTGTAAACGAAACAACTAAAAATTGACACTTGGTTTTAGACATCGCGGTTTTTAATGATTGCTCATATTCACGTGATGGATCGAAATAATCTAAAGCCTTGGTCATGATCAAATAGGTATTGGCATCAAAGTTACGGCTAAATTGCTCACCTTGATAACGCAAATAACTTTCGACTTGGAATTCGACGTCAAAGCCATACATAAATTTACCTGACTTTAAGTCACGGCCAAATTTTTGTTTCATGGCTTCTTCAGAGAGGTAAGTGATATGACCGACCATACGGGCCAAGATCAAACCTCGCTTAGGATAACTATCATTTTCTAAATAGCGACCATCATGGAAATCAGGGTCAGACAAAATCGACTGACGCGCCACTTCGTTAAAGGCAATGTTTTGCGCAGACAGTTTTGGTGTACTGGCAATAATCACGCACTTTTGTAAACGATCTGGATAGTCCACAGACCATTGTAGAGCTTGCATGCCGCCTAAAGAGCCGCCAATCACCGCATACCACTGCTGAATCTCTAAACGATCAGACAACATGGCTTGGGTTTTGACCCAGTCACGTACAGTCACTAATGGGAAATCAGGACCATATGGGCGATTGTCATTTTCAGGATTTGGAGAGGTCGGTCCAGTAGAACCGCTACAGCCGCCAATATTATTTAGTGCTACGACAAAGAATTTTGACGTATCAATGGCTTTGCCTGGTCCAATACATGCGTCCCACCAACCCGGCTTACGGTCATCTTCATGATGATAACCTGCTGCATGGTGATGGCCTGACAGTGCATGACAAATCAAAATTGCATTGGATTTGTCTGCATTCAGTTCGCCATAAGTTTCAACCATGAGCTCAAAACGTGGGAGTATGCGATCGCATTCGAGCTCTAACGGCTCTTCAAAAATAAACTTTTGTGGGGTAACTAAGCCCACTGAGTCAGCTGGAAAAGACACAGGAATAATTCGCCTTAAATCTTTAGTATGAATAATAAAAGGATACCACTTGAGGGTATCCTTCTAAAGTCATTTTATTGCTATTTGATATTTATAGCATTGAATTAGACTGCAGCAGCAATCACTTGTTCAGTACTCAAAACACCTTGTTCAATTAAACGGTTAGTGCTGGCAATAATCGCCTCGATAGATGCGGTCACGATGTTGTCATGCACACCTGCGCCGAATGCAGACTTACCTGTACCTTTCACTTGAAGCTCAATCAACGCCAAGGCTTTAGCATGTGCGCCTGAACTGATGCTACGTTCTTCATAGTTCAAGACATCAATCGGTAACTGCAAGGCATTTAAGATAGCAGAGATTGGGCCGTTGCCTTCACCACGTAATTGCTGGATCTCACCGTTCACTTCGACATCAAGCTCAATGACTTGTTTGCCATTTTCATCATGTAAGCGGTAGTTTTTCGCCGCATAATGCGTGTCTTTGGCAGCCACATACGTGTCTTTAAATAAAGACCAGATTGCTTGCGCAGAAATCTCAGTACCGTCTTCATCTGTTTTTTGCTGTACGATTTGCGAGAACTCAATTTGAATACGACGAGGCAAAACCACGTTGTAATTTGATTCTAACAAGTACGCAATACCGCCTTTACCAGACTGTGAGTTGACACGAATCACGGCATCATAGTCGCGGCCCAAGTCTTTCGGGTCGATTGGCAAATAAGGCATATCCCACATTTCTTCGTTCTTTTGGAACTCGAAACCTTTTTTAATGGCATCTTGGTGTGAACCAGAGAACGCGGTGAAGACCAAATCACCAGCATACGGATGACGAGGGTGTACCGGCAAGCCTGTGCATTCTTCAATGATTGAAATGATTTCGTTAATGTTTGAGAAATCTAAGTTTGGCGCAACACCTTGGGTATACATGTTCAATGCAATCGCTGCAACGTCCACGTTACCTGTACGTTCACCATTACCAAACACACAACCTTCGACACGGTCAGCACCAGCCATAATCGCCAACTCAGAAGCGGCGATACCACAGCCACGGTCGTTATGACAGTGTACAGAAATAATCACACCGTCACGGCGTTGAATGTTGCGGTGCATCCATTCCACTTGGTCGGCATAGACGTTCGGACCTGAAACTTCAACCGTTGCAGGCAAGTTTAAAATCACTTTGTTCTCTGGAGATGCTTCCCAAATTTCAGTGACCGCATCACAAACATCTTTAGCAACTTCTAATTCTGTTGCAGTAAAACACTCTGGACTGTATTGGAATACAAATTCAGTTTCAGGCTGTTTTGCAGCGTATTCTTTGACTTTCGTTGCGGCATTAATCGCTAATTGTTTTGCACCAGCAACGTCAACATTCAACACTTTATTGCGGAATGTTGGCGAGTTTGAGTTGTAGATATGCACGATGGCACGTTTTGCACCTTGTAATGATTCAAATGTACGTTGAATCAAATGATCACGTGCTTGAACCAAAACTTCGATGTACACATCATCAGGAATATGACCGCCTTCGATCAACAAACGCGTGAAATCAAAGTCGATTTGTGATGCAGAAGGGAAGCCGATTTCAATGTGTTTGAAACCAATTTTCACAAGCATTTGGAACATTTTAAACTTTTGTTCAATGTTCATTGGCTCGAAGATCGCTTGGTTACCGTCACGAAGGTCGGTACTCATCCAGATCGGCGCTTTATTGATTTCGTTATTTGGCCATTGACGGTCTGGTAAGTCTACACGTTGGTACATGCGACGGTATTTTTTGCTTGGATCTGCCAACATCATGTGAAAACTCCTTATAGCACCGTGGATAAATGTCGTGGATAAACGGCAAGGTACTACTTATATAGATTGTGTCTATTCTAGCAATTTACAAGTTTAATTTCGGAGTCTTTAGTCGAAAGTCGAAATAAATCCGTAAAGATTCACATGACTTAGCTTTACCGTAAGCTCGTAAATGTATAACTAAATATTAGTCCATATATTCCGGAAATAATTTCCTATTTTTGCGTCAAGATGCCATTACTAGAAAATATTTTTCTATAAAATTAGCTTTTTTGAAAAATATAATCTTTATTGATCTCATCGACGGTGGCTGTTCCCATTAATGCCATCGTAATCTCAAATTCTTCTTTCAGTATTTTGAGTACATGTGCAACGCCTAAAGCGCCCGCAGTCGCTAAACCATAAATGCAGGGACGTCCGACTAATACGGCAGACGCACCCAAGGCTATCGCTTTAAACACATCTGAACCACGACGAATACCACCATCATATAAAACTGGGAAATCCTGAGGCACAACATTTTTAATCAGTTCTAAGGCGGTGAGAGGGGGAATGCAACCATCCAGTACGCGCCCACCATGATTCGACACAATAATGCCTTGTACACCGTGTTGCAGGGCAAGTTCAGCATCATGTGGACTAACAATGCCCTTTAAAATAATTGGTAATGAGGTTTTTTGACTCAGCCAAAGGATATCCGCCCATGTCGGTGCGATTTTCATCAGACCGTTAAATACGGGATGGTCGCCATCATTGAGCTCAGGCAATGGGATATGTGCAGGGGTATGTGGATGCTGCATGCCTTCAGGCAAATGAAAAAACACTCGACGTTCACGGTCACGAATCCCTGTATGCGGGGAATCAATGGTGACTACAATCGCTGTGTAAGCATGTTCTTCTGCCATCTTGACCAGTGATAATGACTTTTCGCGCTCACCTTGCCAATACAATTGGAACCATTTGTAAGGATTGTCCTGCTTTAACTCACGCATATCTGTATTGGTAAACGTGCTGAGGATCATATTGCTGCCAAGGACTTCGGCGGCGAGGGCTGTTGCAGCTTCAGCATCAGGATGAAATTGTTGTTGATGACCTATCGGGGCTACAAAAATAGGATGTGGGAAACGTTGCCCTAAGATTTCGATTTGGGTATGACCTTGGGTTAGATCTTTCAGCATACGTGGTAGCAGTTGTATCTGTTCAAACTGAGACAAATTGCCACGGACACTGTGTTCATCCATCGAGCCGCCTTGCAAGTACTGCCACACCATGTTGGAAAGGTGTTTTTCAGCCTCGACTTCATAATCTGCAATCGTTTGCAAATGAGCTGGAATCTGAGTGAGTGGCGCTAAAATGTTGTGATCAGTCATTGTCAGTTTGTCCATGTCTATTGACCTTAAGCTTTAAATTTCGGCCCATTTGCGGATAAGGTTGTGATACAGACTAGTCAACTTGACGACTTCACTATGTGCATCACCCAATTGCATACGCAAATTTTGAATGCTTTGATCGAGATTAAATAACATGTGACGCTCAGCATCTTCACGGATCATACTTTGCAACCAAAAAAATGACGCAATACGACAGCCTGCATACACAGGAGTAACTTCATGAACACTGGTAGATGGATACAAAATCAAATCTCCGGCAGGCAATTTCACTTCGTGGTAGCCATAGGTATCTTCTACCACAAGTTCACCACCCTCATATTCTTCGGGTTCACTTAGAAAAATCGTGCAGGACAAATCGGTACGAATTTTTTGATTGCTGTCAGGCATCCAGCGAATGGCATTGTCGACATGGAAACCAAACGTTTCACCATTTTCATAGCGGTTAAAATAGGGCGGCAAAATATTGAGGGGGAGAGCCGCTGATGTAAAAAGCGCGTGTTGTGACAATTCATGCAGAATAATGTCACCTAAATGCTGTGTTAATGGATGGTCTATATCTAGCTGTTGGTTGTTTTTTACATTTTTAGACAGTGAGCCCGTAGTTTTTTGACCATTAATCCATTCTACTTTTTGCATTTCTGTGCGGAAGTAGTTGACCTGTTCTTTACTCAATACATTTGGGATATGGTGAATCACGGCCTAACCCTTTGGAACTGTAATATTAATGTTTTGATCATATACAAAAATAGCCTCGAAGCGAGGCTATTTGAGTCAATACTATAAATTATTTATGGTATTTATTTTTTCTTAGTATTTGAAGTTTACAGACAGAACTGCGCTGCGACCTTCTGCTTCAGTGGCATAGTGAGATGCGTAGGCTTTAGTGAAATAACGTTTGTCAGAAAGGTTATTTACATTCAACTGTAAATCCACATTTTTGTTAACAGTATAACGCGCCATAGCATCGTAGCGTACATAAGATGGAGCCCATTTGATGTTTGCAACATCACCATAAACTTTGTCTGAATATACTGCACCACCACCCAAAGTTAATTGCGGCAATATCTTATAGGTAGTCCATAATGTTGCTGCTTGTTTAGGTACATTAGGCATTTGGTTGCCATTATAAATGGAATTATCTGTACAAGTTGCTGTTGAACCTGAACCACGGCATGATTTACCATTTTTTGTTAATTCACTATTAAGATAAGTATAACCTGCCGAAATATCCCATTTATCGGTAATTTGACCATTTAATCCTAATTCAACACCATCAACTTTACTTTCACCTACATTCGCATAAGTTGTTGGGTCAAGTTGTACACGAGTATTTTGTTTTTCAGTACGGAAGATCGCTGCTGTTAAATTCAAACGATCATTTAACAAGTCCCATTTAGTACCCAACTCGTAAGTTTGTGCTTCTTCAGGATCGATCATTTGGTTATTAGCATTTATGGTTTCGCTGTTATCTCCCCAACCAGCATTTAAGCCAACAGGACTGGCAGAGGTAGCATAACTTGCATAAATTGAACCATTTTCAACAGGTTTAAAGGTTATACCTGATTGATATGTAAAGAAGTCTGAATCATTGTTAGCTGTATATGCAGCAGCTGAAGATGTAGCACGAAAGTTTTGTGCAGCTTCAAACTTGTCCCAGCGCACACCAAGATCAAGTAACCATTGTGGTGTGATTTCAATACTATCTAATAAATATACAGAAGTGCTTTCAACCGTGGCATCAAAGTCTTGGCGGGCTTCTAGACGATCTAAAAATGGTTTTTGAGTTGGATTGTTTAGAGAAGTACACCAATTGCTTGAGAGGTCTTTACAGTCGCTGTAAAACCCCGTTGAGGAAACTTTGCCATCTTTACTGTTAATGATGTTATAACCACCTTTGTCAGTTTCTTGCTTGCTATATTCAGCACCGACATTAAAACTGTGATTAATGGCACCTGTAGCGAATTTACCTGTCAATGCTAATTGATTTGTAAAGGTATCGCTATCTGTGATGGCAGAGTTTTGACGATGCCATACTTTGCCATTGGCTACATTGCCTTTGGAGTCATCAGGGTTTGTCCAAACATAATCATTTTTAGATTTGCTGTACATTGCAGTGTTTGTGAGGGTTAAGTTGTCAGTTAAATCATGTTCTAACTTGATTGTTCCTGCTTGGTTTTCTTGTTTTTGGAAGTCACGATCTTTCCAACCATAATAAACGCCTTGTTTTACTTCCGCAGGTTTACCCTGTGGTTTACTTAAACCAGCATCCCAATATGGAACACCTGAATCTGGAGTGTCATCCGATTTTAAATAGTAATAACTTAAAGTTGCACGAGTAGGGGTGTCTAAGCCAAAAGTAATACTAGGGGCAATACCTGCACGTTTGTATTCAGCACCGTCAGCTTGACCTGCTTTCTCATTCATGTGTCCCATAACGGCAACACGTGCAGCAATCCCATTGCCAAAATCTTTATTGCCATCTAGTGTTACACGTGCATAAGCATCTGTACCGCCAGCAACAGTACCTTCTAAGTGGTCGCCTTTTTTAGCCACTTTAGAAATCATGTTGATGCTACCGCCAACAGTACCTGCACCACCCATAGCAGAAGCAGAACCTTTGGTGACTTCAACTTGTTCTATGGCAAACATTTCACGGTTTTGTGAGGTTGAATTACGAATACCATCTAAATACATTGAGCTTTCAGAGTTATAACCACGAATAAATGGACGGTCGCCATTTGGATTGCCACCTTCACCAGCACCGAGGGTAATTCCAGGTACTGTACGTAAAGCATCACTTAAAGTTGTGACTTGCGTGTCTTCAATCAGTTGCTTAGAAATCACTGATACTGATTTTGGTGTATCAAGAAGGGGAGCAACAAATTTAGCATTCGCAGATTTATCAACTTTTAAGCTTGGTGCTTTTTCAGCAGCAACTTCTTGGTTAATCGTTGGAAGTTGAGTAACTTGCTCTTGTGCGATTGCATTAACGGCAATAACAGAAAGAGAAGAAGCAATTGCTGAAGAAACAATTTTCTTACGTGTTTTAATGAAGGCCATTTCGAACCCGATTTGGAATAGTGAATTTGTATGCGAATAATAATGATTCTTATTTTTTCTTACATCTTTATGTAATTGTAAATGGCGATAAATAATCGTATCGTGATAGCCCTATTTAATGTAATGATATAACAAGTATTAATTAAGACCATGTTTTTATTGGTTATTGATAAAATGTATTGTTTTTTTATGTTTAATTGAGATTATAAATATAGACATGATTGTGAATTAAATAAGAATAAATCGTAAAGTGTTGATGCAAAAAAACCTGCCGAAGCAGGTTTTTTAGTTTTGTCTTTTATAAGTACTAAAAGTTAGAAATCATAAGAAATGGATAACCAGTAGTTGCGACCAGCTAAGTAAGTTCCAGCCATTGAAGAACCTATAGTCATGTAGTCATAGTAAGACGCCTCTACATTTTGGCTATTGATATAAGTTCCATTGCTTGTGAAGTCTTTATCTAATAAGTTATTTACAGAACCATTGATACGAATATTGTCATTAAGGCTATAACTTGTACCGAGGTTAAATAAATTATACCCCTTCAACTTATTACCTGTTGCAGCGTAAATGATGCCAGCATCACCAGCAGTTTGGACTGTACTATAACGTTTACGATCAGATTTATACTCATGTTGTAACCAAACATCGAGTGAAGGATTAATATGCCAAGTAGATGTCATATTAAAGGCATTTTTGGGTACGTTATTTAGGTACGAGCCTTTATTTTCACCTTTTGTGATCTCACTTTCCATATAGGTATATGCAGCTTTAATATCCCATTCAGGGATAATGCTATATTTCAAGCTAACTTCAACGCCCTTAGTTTCTGCTTCATTGGCATTAATACTTTGTGAAAAACTATCTTGAGTGATATGTGAACCGTAGCTTACACAACCTGCTTGGTTTGGATTTGTTTCAGAGTAACAGTTCCAAAGGTCAGCTCCATCAGTTATCAGGTCTTCAATTTTATTAAAGAATGCCGTTGTCGTTAAGTCAAAGCTACCTTTGTTGTAATTAAAGCCTAATTCATAGTTAGTGGATTCTTCAGGTTTAAGATTAGGAGAGCCGACACCAAAAGTTGCACCTTGACCACTAACACTAATCACGCCATTGTGTAATGCTTTTGCAGAAGGTGCTTTGTAACCCGTACTTACGCCACCTTTCAGTGTTAGATTTTCATTAGTATTCCAAACTAAATATGCTCGTGGGCTGAAGTGACCACCAAAACCTGAATGATCTTCATAACGTCCACCTAAAGTTAAAGCAACTGAATCTAAAAGGCGCCATTCATCTTCAGCGTAGAAAGATAATGAGTCTTTTTTGAATTTTGAACCCATGCCCGCAATATCGTCAGCAATTTCTGCTTCTTTATATTCGGCACCTACTGTGATTTTATGATCTGCAATAGGCATGACGATATGTGTATCAGCAGCAAAGTCAGTGTTTTCTAATGTACGATCTGTACCTGCAAATGCATTTAATGGGAATGTGTTTCGTGGAATAGTACGGCCTACGGTTTCAGTAGTTGTATGGCTTACGTAAGACGACCATTTACCAAAATTATAGTTACCCTCATGTCCAGCAGAAATTTGATCACGGTTAAATTCTAGTTCGTCTTTATAACCATTAGCACGGCTCGGTGTGTCTTGAGTGCCCAGTCGATTATCATCATTTTTATAGTTTTGACTTGAATGGAAGCCATCTAACCAAAAACTATTTTTATCATCTAAGTTAAAGGATAATTTACCACCAAAATCAAAATTATCTGCTTCACTTGGGCGTGGGTCACGGCCAGATGTACCTGGAATACGTTCAGATTTTTGACGGTCTAAATAAGAACCGCGTAGCTGCATCCCTAATCGTTCGCTTATAAGAGGGCCATTTAAAACAAAACTGGTTTTTGCTGAGTCGGCTTCCCCATTATGTTCCATGAGGTTACCACTCACAGTAACATTACCAGTCCATGTATCAGACACTTTTTTAGTAATAATGTTGATTACACCACCCATTGCTTCTGAGCCATAGCGAGTAGCCATAGGACCACGAATGACCTCAATACGCTCAATTGCAGCAAGGGGTGGTAAGTAACCATTTGATGATTCACCGAAACCATTTGGAGTTACGTCAGAAGATGTTGTTTGGCGACGTCCATCAATTAAAACCAAACTATAGTCATTACCTAGACCACGCATTTTTACGTTTAAGCCGGATGTTTTACCAATACCGTCACGAATATCAATGCCCGGAATGTCAGCTAGTAAATCTGCAATGCTAGAAGCATTTTTCTTTTCTATGTCTGCTTTTGTAACAACACTGATTGAAGCAGGAGCATTCTTGATCTTTTGTTCAAAGCCCGCTGCAGAAACAACAATGGTTTCCATCTGTTGAGCTTGAGATTCAGTCGTTTCAGCATGTGCGAAACTCGTAGTAGTTACAATTGCCCCAAATAAAGCAGCGGAAAGAGGGTTGAGATTAAATTTACTCATAAAAGAATTCCAAATATGGACAAGATAAATATATGAAAATAAATTAAAAAAATATCATTAAGAATAATAGTGAGAAAGTTTCTCATTTTCAATGGTGAATTAAAAAATAATCAATATTTCTTCGAAAAAAGCTGAAAAATTCTAAAAATAAGAAGGGCATCCATGCCTGAATTTATAGTGTTATAATCCATTTTTGTATATCTTTAATTGTTGTCATATAATGTGGCACTTTTTTTTAAAACTGTTTTAACTAACAAATTATCGAGGAAGCCATGCAAGTAACTTCTGAAGCGGTTTCGGGCGTTGCCCGTCGTTTAAATGTATCTGTACCGACGAGCCGTATTAACGAGCAGTTTGAAGCTCGCTTGAAACGCACTGCCAAAACTGTGAAGATCAACGGCTTCCGTCCAGGTAAAGTACCTGTAAACGTTGTTCGTCGTGAATACGGTGCTGGTATCTATCAAGAAGTTGTAAACGACATCATTCGTGACACAGTATTCGAAGCGATCCAACAAGAAAAAATCAATGCTGTTGGTATGCCAAACATTGAAAAAACTGAAATGAAAGATGATGCTTTAGTTTATGAAGCAACTGTAGAAGTTTATCCAGAAGTTGAAGTTAAGTTCGAAGGTCTAGAAGTTGAACGTAAAACAACTTCAGTTGACGACAAAGACGTTGAGAAGATGATTGAAAATCTTCAAAAACAACGCGCTTCATGGGTTGAAACTAAAGGCATGGCTAAAAAAGACATGCAAGTAACTTTCGACTTTGAAGGTACTGTTGATGGCGAGAAGTTTGAAGGCGGCGCTGCTGAAGACTTTAAACTCGTTCTTGGTTCTGGTCGTATGATCCCTGGCTTCGAAGACGGTATCGTTGGTATGAAGAAAGGCGAAGAGAAAGTTATCGATGTAACTTTCCCTGAAGACTACCAAGCTGAAAACCTTGCTGGTAAAGCTGCTCAATTCAAAATCACTGTTAAGCTTGTTGAAAAACAAAAACTTCCAGAAGTTGATGCTGAATTCTTAAAAATCTTCGGTCTAACTGAAGAAGAAGGCGTTGAAAAGCTGAAAGCTGACGTTCGTAAAAACATGGAACGTGAAGTGAAAAACGGTCTTCGTAACCAAGTGAAAGGTGCAACTTTTGATGCGCTTGTAGCTGCAAACGAAGTAGAACTTCCAGAAGCAATGGTTGCTCAAGAAATTGACCGTCAACGTCAACAAATGATCCAACAATTCACTCAACAGTTTGGTGCTCAAGGCGCTAAAGCGTTTGATTCAAGTATGCTTCCAGATGACCTATTCAAAGAGCAAGCTGAAAAATCAGTTAAACTTGGCGTATTAGTCAGCAAAGTATTGGCTGATGCTAAAATTGAAGTTGATGCTGCACGTGTTGATGCTTACATCGAAGACATGGCTTCTTCTTACGAAGATCCTAAAGAAGTAATTGAATACTTCAACAACGATAAACAGCAACGTGCTCAAATCGAAGCTGTTATTCTAGAAGACCAAGTTGTAGATCACATCTTAGCTTCTGCTAAAGTAACTGATACAACTGTGAGCTATGAAGACTTATTGAAAGAGCAACAAGCTCGTCAACAAGGCTAATTTTTAGCTTTCAAAAAAAGGCGCATTAAGCGCCTTTTTTTATCGAAATTTGCCCCCAAATAAGTTGTCCTGATTTCACAATGCTTATGAAAAAAATATCTGTTATTTAATTGGGAATCTTTTGCAATTTCGACAAATATCCCTCATATTGTGAATTATGGGTTGAGTCAGAAAAATTTAGGAATAAATAACGTATGTATGTTCCAACAATTGAAAACGCACTAGTGCCAATGGTGGTAGAACAGTCATCTCGTGGCGAGCGTTCTTTTGATATTTATTCACGCCTTTTGCGTGAACGTGTGATTTTTTTAACCGGTGAAGTTGAAGACAACATGGCAAATTTGATTGTTGCCCAAATGTTGTTCTTAGAAGCAGAAAACCCAGATAAAGATATTCATTTATATATCAACTCACCAGGCGGTTCGGTTACTGCAGGTATGGCGATTTACGATACCATGCAATTTATTAAACCTGATGTTGTGACTTACTGCATGGGGCAAGCAGCATCGATGGGTGCATTCCTGCTTAACGCCGGTGCTAAAGGCAAACGTTACTGTCTTGAAAATGCCCGTGTCATGATTCACCAACCACTCGGTGGTTTCCGTGGTCAGGCATCTGATATTGAAATTCATGCACGTGAAATTCTATTCATCAAAGAACGTTTAAATCGTTTAATGGCAGAGCATAGTGGTCAAGACTACGAAACTGTTGCTCGAGATACTGACCGTGACAACTTTATGACAGCGCAAGCTGCAAAAGATTACGGTCTTGTGGACGAAGTTTTATCTAAACGTCCATAAGTTTTAAAGAATTAATTATTGGAGTGAATATGTCCGAACATCCTCAAGGACAAAAGCATTGTTCATTTTGCGGTAAAACGCAGTCTGAAGTCGGGAAACTGATTGCAGGTGAGGACGCGTACATCTGTAATGAGTGTGTGGACGTATGTCTTGACCTAGTTCAGACCAGTCAGCAAGTTGAATCAAATGACTGGGCAACTCGTCCTTTACCAAAACCGCATGAAATCCGTACTGCGCTTGACCAATATGTGATTGGTCAAGATGTTGCGAAAAAGACCCTCTCTGTTGCGGTATACAACCACTATAAACGCCTAAAAGTTGGCACCAGTGGTAAAAAACCAGAAGACGGTGTAGAGATTTCGAAAAGTAACATCATGTTGGTTGGACCAACAGGTTCAGGTAAAACACTGCTTGCTCAGACACTTGCGCGTCTTTTAGATGTGCCATTTGCGATGGCAGATGCAACGACTTTAACTGAAGCCGGTTATGTGGGTGAAGACGTTGAGAACATTGTTCAAAAACTCCTTCAAAAAGCCGATTACGATGTAGAAAAAGCGCAAAAAGGCATTATCTATATCGATGAAATCGACAAAATTACCCGTAAGTCTGAAAACCCATCTATTACTCGTGATGTATCGGGTGAAGGTGTTCAGCAAGCATTATTGAAAATGATCGAAGGTACGGTTGCGTCGATTCCGCCTCAAGGTGGTCGTAAGCATCCGCAGCAAGAATTTATCCAAATTGATACTTCAAACATCCTATTTATCTGTGGTGGCGCATTCTCAGGTCTAGAGAAAATCGTACAGCAGCGTCAGGAAAAAGGTGGTATTGGCTTTACGGCTGAAGTACGTAAGAAAGATGAAACTAAAAAATTATCTGACTTATTCCGCCAAGTTGAAGCGACAGATTTGGTTAAATTCGGTCTGATTCCTGAATTTATTGGTCGTTTACCTGTGATTGCTACCTTGGAAGAACTGGACGAAGAAGCATTGATGCAGATTCTGACAGAACCAAAAAATGCATTGACACGTCAGTACCAATATTTATTTGAAATGGAAAATGTTGACCTCGTATTTGAAGACTCTGCATTACGTGCCGTGGCTAAAAAAGCCCTTGACCGTAATACGGGCGCACGTGGTCTACGTTCGATTTTAGAAAATTCATTGCTTGAAACGATGTATGACCTACCAAGTCGTTCAGATGTGGGTACGGTTGTTGTCAATGAAGCAGTGATTAATGGTGAAGCGAAACCTGAATTTAAATCAGAACGTCAACCAAAGAAAACTGAAGAAGCTGCACCGAAGTCAGATTTAAAAGTTGTAAACTCTAAATCTGCTTAAGCGCTATTCGTCTGAAACGTGTGTAAATCCAAGATTTGCACACGTTTTTTATTTCCAAAAATAAAGGCAGAATGTTAATCTCAGCAGGATGGCGTGGATGCCTGAATGTAAAAAACTGAAAACAAAAGTGTAAAAATAAAAAAAGACGCAGTGAGGGATAATCATGCGTGGAGTTGCAATTCTACTTTTAAGCAGTGTAGCGCTGCTGGGTTGTCATGGAAAATCAGCCGTTGAGCAAACGTCATTGGCTTCAACATTAAAGCCTGTGGATCCTGAAAGTACACCGGGTCATATTGAGCAATATCGATTGGGTATGTTTACCATTGGTGGTTGGGTCAATCAGAAACAAGGCCGACATTTTCAAGAAGTAAAAGCTCAGCATGACCAAGCAGCGATTGTGTATTTATATCGTCCAGACAGTAAGTGGAACCGCCAAGAAATTGTGGCTAGTAGCTTATTTCTGAACAGTGAGCGTATTCCAAGTTTATTGAATAATCATTATTACTGGGTGGAGTTACCGGCGGGGAATTACCGCTTATCATCGAGTCGCCCTTTGGGGGTGAATCATTTTCAAAAGCCTAAATATTTAGACTTTGATGTTGAAGCAGGTCAAACTTACTTCATTAAATATGATGAAGAGAATTTATCCAGTAAAAGAACGGTTTCAGGGCCATTGCTGCTCATGCCTGAAAAAATTGGTCGAAATGAAATCGCATTTACAGAGTTGAAATCCAACAGTTTTAACTTTGTGGCAAAAGATCAAAACACTGGAAAAGTGCGGAAAAGTGCGCAGAAGTTGAAGGCACCTCATTATGATCCTGCGGAAGATGTGCAGTTGACCAAGCCTTTTAAACTGTGGAATCCATTAACTTGGTAATGTAATTAGCCGTTGTTTTTAGTGTGTGAAAGCATTAAATAGCGAATGTCATTCGACAGACAGTCTAAATATTGACAATAAAAAAGCACCCGATGGGGTGCTTTTTTAGATCTTGAATGTGGCGAAATTAGTTCGCAGCAGCATCAACTACTGGGATTTTACCAATTTTTGCTTGCCAGATTTTTGGTGCAGTTGCGTGAACAGAAGTACCATTTACGTCAACAGCTACAGATACAGGCATGTCTTTTACAACAAATTTGTAGATCGCTTCCATACCTAAGTCAGCAAATGCTACAACTTCAGCTTCACGAATCGCTTTCGATACTAAGTACGCAGCACCACCGACAGCCATGAGGTAAGTTGCTTTGTTGTCTTTGATTGCTTCAACAGCAGCAGGACCACGATCCGCTTTACCAATCATACCGAACATACCAGTTGCTTCAAGCACTTGACGTGTGAACTTATCCATACGTGTTGCAGTTGTTGGGCCAGCAGGACCAACGACTTCGTCACCGACTGGATCAACAGGGCCAACGTAGTAAATAAATTTACCTTTTAGGTCAACTGGAAGTTCTTCACCTTTGTTTAACATGTCAACCATACGTTTGTGCGCAGCGTCACGACCCGTATAGATTGTACCGTTAAGAAGTAGTGTGTCACCTGGTTGCCAAGAGTTCATTTCTTCTTGAGTGATGTTATCTAAGTCAACACGTTTAGACGTTGATGAATCCCAAGTTACTGCAGGATAGTCTTCAAGGCTAGGCGCTTGAATATGCGCTACACCTGAACCGTCTAATTGGAAATGTGCATGACGAGTTGCAGCGCAGTTAGGAATCATACCCACTGGTTTACCTGCAGCGTGACATGGGTAGTCTTTGATTTTGATATCAAGAACAGTCGTTAAACCGCCAAGACCTTGAGCACCAATACCTAAAGCATTTACTTTTTCGAAGATTTCGATACGAAGTTCTTCGATTTGGTTTTGTGGGCCACGACGAAGTAATTCGTCCATGTTGATTTCTTCCATCAATGCTTCTTTTGCAAGCATCATGGCTTTTTCAGCAGTACCACCAATACCGATACCGAGCATACCAGGAGGACACCAACCTGCACCCATTGTTGGAACAGTTTTAAGTACCCAATCTACGATAGAGTCAGAAGGGTTAAGCATTGCAAGTTTAGATTTGTTTTCTGAACCGCCACCCTTAGCAGCAACAGTAATATCAACTTTATTACCCGGAACGAGTTTGTAGTGAATTACAGCAGGGGTGTTGTCTTTGGTATTTTTACGACCAAAAGCAGGATCAGCTAATACTGATGCACGAAGAATGTTTGAGTTTTCAAGATAACCTTGACGTACACCTTCGTTAATTGCATCGTCTAGGCTCATGGTTAAATCAAATTTAACGTCTAAGCCCACTTCAAGAAATACGTTCACAATACCCGTATCTTGACAGATAGGACGATGGCCTTCTGCACACATACGAGAGTTAATTAAAATTTGTGCAATCGCGTCTTTTGCGGCTTTGTTTTCTTCACGGTCATACGCACGGCTCATCGCTTGGATGAAGTCCTGTGGGTGATAGTAAGAAATGAACTGAAGCGCATCTTTTACCGATGTGATCAAGTCATCTTGCTTGATAATAGTTGTCATACAAATATCTCTTGAGCGGGCTGATAGCTAGCGGGCTAAATTATAAGACAAAAATACAGTTGTGTGGGTATTTCGCTTAATCTTTGGCCGAAAGTTTAATAGGCTTAAACAGCGCCATATTTAACTGTCATAAATGGCCTGAAAATGACATTTTAACTGTCATATTTCATGAAATATTTGTCACATAACTAGAGGAGGAGATATGTTTTAATTTTTAAGATATTGAAAATAAACAATATTTATTATTTTTGAAAATTTTATATTTGTCATATAACTGTCATATAACTTTTACATAATGACGTCATCAAAGTTAGAGTGTGAATTATATGGTTACTCCAGTGTTGTCAGTTATTGGTTTTTCTCTATTTATCGCAGCAACTTGGTTCTACGGTCAACAAGAAGATCAAGCCTAAAGCTTTATCTTCTTTTTTTTTGCTTTAAATTTTATAAAAATAATATTCTTCTTCAAATCTTCAAATCTTCAAATCTTCAAATCTTCAAATCTTCAAATCTTCAAATCTTCAAATCTTCAAATCTTCAAATCTTCAAATCTTCAAATCTTCAAATCTTCAAATCTTCAAATCTTCAAATCTTTAGTTTCAATGATCAATTTTGTGTAAAAGTGCTTTAAAATTGAGTCTAAACGCGACAACATTTGATTATTTAACATATTGCCAAACATCAGGATCTTCATAATTTTCATCGATATGGTAGCCTTGTACTATAACTTCTTTTTCATCAATTTCTCTTGATTTTTTATTTCTTATCAGCTCATTTGCAAATGCTTGTTCTAACTCTTTTGAGGTCATTTTGTAAGTATCAATATTATTCTCTGAATCATCCATTGAATTTCTTTCATCATAACGAATCGTATTGAAAGCATAACGAACCATATATTGTTCTTTACCATCTTCAGTTTTTTGAGTTTGTTTTATACTCAGATCCAAAAGGATACCATTGGCATATAATCGGTAGCCTATAGTGTTCCCTCCAACTGTATTTATTATCTTTTTCCATTCTTCATAATTAAAGATATAAGTCGGGTCAATGACATCACCTGATTTCATTAGATATCGAATATTATCTTCCTTTGCTATTCGTGCAGAAAAACGATAGAAATAATTTTTCCATTCGGCCTGATTTATACGTCTCATTAAGTCAACATAAGCTTGGTGGGCTTGTTCAGGACGTACAAATTCCTCTTTGTTTAGCCCTGCATTAATATCAAGCCCTTGTATTCCATCCTCATTATTAAACGATGTTCCTAGAACTGAAAATACATGATCTATCACTAAGCTATTCTCACCATTTTCAACTTTAATCTGACCTAAGTTGGGTGGTGTAAAATCTAACTCTCTAAAACCTGCTCTAGATGGATGACTATCGGGACGCCCAAGATTATGTTGAGAAAAATCTTTAAACCCTTGTTGGCCTAAATGTAAACTAAAACGCTGTTGATTCATGACATTATTATTCTCTGTATTTTTGCACTAGGTTGACAAGCTGAAAGGAGATAACCCACCATAAAAATAACAATGCAGTAATTAAATTTTTCCATCATTACTATCCTTTCCAACTGTAAAATTAGCTTTGCTATCGCCCCATTTCGCAATAATTTTTAGTTCTTCTTCTAAAAAGTATCTTCCTTTATCACTTTGCATTAAACGATGATATTTTTCTGCTGCTTTTTTAATCCATTCCATACGGCTATCATAATTGGCGACTTTAGTGTTTGATAATGGTTCGCTGTATACTGTTTCTGGTACCTTATCGAGTACACCGGCGTGTCGCCCCTGATATTCTCTTTCCATGTTTTTGATATTATAAGAACTCGGCAGAATACTTTTCAATTTTGGTAGATATTCAAAAGCACTTTTAATTTCTAAAGTGCTTTTAAGTTTTTAATTATGGGTAAACAATTTGACCAAGGAACGTTTATAACTTCTTCTTTAATATGAGTAAATTTGGAAACATCACGTTGAGTTCGGCATTGATTAAAAGAGGATGAAGACATGCTCAAAGCATAATGCCAAGGTGCAATATCCATAAATAGCCATAAGTTACCTTTTGCAAAAGTATGTACAGGATCACGAATTACCCCTAGTGGAATCCATTTATATCCCCATGCAGTTAAACCATGTTTAACAATGGCAGCTAAGATTTTTTGAAGCAAATGCACCTAAGCCCATCCAATAGTAACGACCAACTAAATCCTTGTTTCCATGTTTTTCTTTTTCTAGATAAATATTGGCATAAACTGAAGCAAGACGTCACGCCCTAGCTTCATATCCAGGCTCTAATTTATGTAAATTTTTCCTTTTATTTTTTAAATTAGATATGTGTATCAGAGCTTTGATTTCTTTTTTTAAGCGAAGAATGAATATATTATTGGTCATGTACCAAATACTCAAAATTCAGCCATAGAATTTAAAAGAAATTTCCACTAATTCTGAGCCATTTTTAATATAATGGAAGTTATATAAAACAAAAAACCACCCAATCTTTCGAAAGGGTGGTTTAGAACTCGAAACTAAAATTAAGCTTCTTGCTGTTCAGACTGAATTGCCGTTAATGCAATGGTAAACACGATGTCATCGACCAATGCGCCACGAGACAAGTCATTTACAGGCTTGTTTAAACCTTGCAGCATTGGGCCAACACTGACTACATTTGCAGAACGTTGAACTGCTTTATAGGTTGTATTACCTGTATTTAAGTCAGGGAAAATAAACACATTGGCACGACCAGCCACTTTAGAGTCAGGTGCTTTAGAGCGTCCCACACTTTCCACCGATGCAGCATCGTATTGAAGCGGGCCATCAATCAGTAAGTCTGGGCGGCGTTCTTTGGCAATACGTGTTGCTTCAGCCACTTTTTCGACATCTGCACCTGCACCAGAAGTACCTGTTGAATACGAAATCATTGCGATACGTGGGTCAATACCAAAAGCTTTTGCTGAATCTGCAGATTGAATCGCAATCTCTGCAAGCTGTTCTGCATTCGGATCTGGATTAATGGCACAGTCACCGTACACATAGACTTCATCTGGTAGCAGCATAAAGAACACAGAAGAAACCAATGAATAATCAGGTGCAGTCTTAATCAATTGGAATGCTGGACGCACTGTATTCGCCGTAGTATGTACTGCACCAGATACAAGGCCATCCACTTGATCGAGTGCAAGCATCATGGTGCCTAAAACCACGGTGTCTTGTAGCTGTTCGCGTGCTTGTAGATCATTGAGTTTGCCTTTGCGCAGCTCAACCATTTTAGGCACATAGTTTTCACGAATCAGATCTGGATCAATAATTTCCAAATCATGTGGAAGTTCGATGTTACGTGCTTTTGCAACTTCAATCACGGCTTCAGGTTTTGCCAATAAAATACAGTGTGCAATGCCACGAGATTGACAAATGGCAGCCGCTTGGATGGTCCGTGGTTCATCACCTTCAGGTAGAACAATCCGTTTTTTCGCAGCAATGGATTTTTGTACTAATTCATGACGGAATGCAGAAGGGGACAAGCGTGGTTGATACGAACCATTCAATACTTCAGTAATCCACTCAGCATTAATGTGGCTTGAAACAAAGCGAGTCACTTGCTCTGCACGTTCTACGTCATCGACAGGAATTTCATTGCCTAAATTTGAAAGTTGTTGTGCCGTTTCAAAAGTGCTTAAAGGCGTATGTAAAATCGGTAAGCCTTGCTTAATCGCTGTTTGGCAGAAATCTAAAACTTGTGGGTTCGGTTGATGATGTTCAGTCAAAACCAAACCGGCAAGTGGAATACCATTGCTACTTGCAAGGCTTGAAGCCAACAACACATCAATACGGTCAGAGGCGCTGATAATCAGTTCACCTGCCACAAATTTGTGAAGTTCATGTTCAATATTAGATGCAACTAAGCTGCTATGTAGTACGCGGCGATGAGCAGCATCGCCTTGGTTGATCCATTCTGCTTGAATATGCGTCGCCAAGTCAGACATGCGCGGTACGCTGAGCGTATTACTAAATGGAACGAGACCAATAACAGGTAGCTGTGTAGAACCAATTTGCGGATTACTTTGTTGTAATTCGAGTACAAATTTATTGGTATCACTGATTAAACGCAGATTTGGATCAAGCGTGACAGGAATTTGCGCAGATTCTTCTGGCAAACCACGTGTGCGCATAAACAAAACGCCCGCAGTACGTTCAGATGCTGCACCACCGAATTGGCGTAGAGAACTGTCAATTTTCTCAGCCGTTTTCGTGGCATTTTGAATATCTGCTGTGCTGACAATAATTACTTTAGCATCAAGAGCTTTTGCTAATGTCGCGTTCAGTTCTGAGGCAAAGTTATCTCGGCTGTTTGGAACCAAGCCTTCAACAATAATCAGATCATGCTTTTTTGCAATTTCACGGTGCAAACGAACTGCTTCTTCGAGCAATTCATCACTTTCATCATGACTCAGTTGTTTCACGATGGTCGCATGATGAATGGGTTCTACCGTTTCATTATTAAATAAATGACGATAGAGAGCCGTTGTACGGTCCACTGTATCTGCGACATTTTCCTGTGAAAATGGTTTCAGAAAACCTGCTTTGACCCCTTGGCATTCCAAAGCATAAATTAAACCTAAGCATGCAGATGTTAAACCTACACCTTCCCCAGTTGGCACGAGTAAAATTGTTTTCATACGGTGTCTAAATTAAAGCTAAAAATTAATATTGAAGGCGAAGGGGCTGATGCGATTGCTTATGCAATCGCAGCTTCAGCATCAGGCTTTTTTGTAGCAGACGCTGTCACCTCGTCTACAACATGCTCAGTTTCTTTGGCAATACGGCCTTCTTCATCGGTAGGAACAACCCAAATTTGTGGGCCAGTACCGTGGTCAATACGACCTTCCGTACCGCGTTTTAGGTTGTCATTTAATTCTTTACTCAGGTTGAAACCAAAGTGTGGTAAGTATGAAACCGTTTTTTCACGAATGTAGGCAGAATTTTCACCAATACCACCGGTAAAGAATAAACCGTCAATACGTGGTAGACCACAGCTGAGACCTGCTAAAGATTTTGCTAAACGGTAGCAGAATACTTCAATGGCAAGCGCGGCATCTTCGTTGCCTTGTTCCGATGCTTCGATCAATGTACGCATGTCATTTGAAAGATCAGACAAACCGAGTAGGCCTGATTGGCTGTTCAGCATTTTGTCGATTTTGTAGATATCCCAACCTAAGTTGCTCGCAAGGAAGCTGTGAATACTTGGGTCAACATCACCACTACGTGTGCCCATCACCACACCTTCAAGTGGAGTCAGACCCATTGACGTATCTACAGATTGACCATTCCAAATCGCACAAGTCGAGCTACCATTGCCTAAGTGAGCAGTTAACCAGCCACCTTGTTTAAAGCTGCCTGCCAACATTGAGCCACGCTCAGATACGTAGGCATGGCTAGTACCGTGGAAGCCATAACGACGTACGTTATGTTGTGTGTACAAGAATTTTGGTAATGCATAACGGTATGCATGAGACGGCATCGTTTGGTGGAATGCTGTATCAAATACGGCTACTTGCGGAAGTTCAGGGAACAAACGCATGGTTGCTTCGATACCCACCAAGTGAGCAGGGTTATGCAATGGCGCAAGCGGTGTAGCTTCACGAATACGTTCAATTATTTCTGGTGTTAATAGCTCAGCTTTGGTTAATGTACCGCCGTGTACCACGCGGTGACCAATCGCTTGAGGATTATGGTGAGCCAAACGCTCTAAAATAGTTTCGAGGGCTTTTTCATGGTCAGCATGTGGAATAGACAGCTCAAGCGCAGCACCACCCGTAGTGACCCCTTTAATACGTGCATCAGCAGAACCTAGGTTCTCGGCCAGACCAAAAATACGATCTTCACGGCGCTCAGAAACTAACGCATATTTGATAGAAGAAGATCCGCAGTTAATTACTAATACTGATGTAGACACGTTTAAATACCCGAATTCTAATTGAAATACTTATCCATAATGTTGATCTGATTGCAGTTGTATTGATTGATGCAATTTAGATCTGTGATGATGTTTTATCATGGGTTTTTTTATCGTCCTAGATAGACTTTAGGAGATTAGACTTAAGCACTATCGACCCTGAGCACAATAATAATTAAAATTTATCAGTTCATAGTTTTCATTTATTAATAAAATAGTCCTCAAAATTTATACGATTTAAGGGATATACATAGAACATAACATGCGTTCGCTGCGCTGTAATCCTCAAATTGTTGCAAAAAAACAGGTAAATTTAACTTTTCTCATTCTTCTTAAGCATTTAATTGTCAAAAAATCTATTTTCGATTCTATATCCTGTGTTTGCAGGCTTATATTTCAATATGTGAACCCTGGGTCTAGTTTTTTAAATTGCCATAAAAAAAGCTGTGCCTTTAATCAGAAAAGCACAGCTTTCATTGTCTTATTGGGTGTTATTGGCGAATTTGACCATCACCAAATACAATCCATTTTTGAGAAGTCAGACCTTCAAGACCGACTGGACCACGTGCATGGATTTTATCGGTTGAAATACCGATCTCAGCACCAAGACCATATTCAAACCCATCTGCAAAGCGCGTTGAGGCATTGATCATCACTGAACTCGAATCTACACGCGCTAAGAACTGACGCGCCAAACTGAAGTTTTCGGTAATGATTGAGTCGGTATGGTGTGAGCCATATTTGTTGATGTGCTCAATCGCTTCATCTAGGCCTGTAACGACTTTCACTGCCAAAATCGGGCCTAAGTATTCGGTATACCAATCTTCTTCAGTTGCAGGAACAATCGATTCACCCAAAATGCGCTGCGTTTCAGCACAGCCACGAAGTTCAACTTTTTTCTCCGCATAAAGTTCAGCAATGCGTGGTAAAAACTCTTCAGCGACATTTTCATCGACAAGTAAGGTTTCCATGGCATTACATACGCCATAACGGTGTGTTTTGGCATTGAGCGCAATAGGTAATGCTTTTTGCAAATCAGCCTGAGCTTCCACAAAAACATGGCAGTTACCATCAAGATGTTTGATGACCGGCACACGTGCTTCATTGGTAATACGCTCAATTAAGCCTTTACCACCACGAGGTACGATCACATCGACATATTCAGGCATAGTAATTAATTGGCCAACCGCAGCACGGTCTGGGGTATTAAGCACTTGAACGGCATGCTCAGGTACACCTGCAGCAGTTAAGCCATGTTGAATCGCTGCCGCAATTGCTTGGTTAGATTCCAACGCTTCAGAACCACCACGTAAAATAATCGCGTTACCTGATTTAAGCGCTAAAGATGCGGCTTCAAGGGTTACATTGGGGCGAGATTCGTAAATCATGCCGACAACACCTAGCGGCACGCGCATTTTGCCCAGCTGAATACCTGTCGGACGAAAGGCCATATCGGTTATTTCGCCAATCGGGTCAGTCAGTGCGATCACATCTTTTAGACCTTGGAGCATGCCTTTAAAGCGTGTGGGGGTAAGTTCTAAGCGATCAAGTAGAGCACTATCCAAGTTGTTGTTATGCGCTTTGGTCATATCCACTTGGTTAGCTGCCAAAATTGCAGTTTCACTGTTTTGTAAAGCAGTATAAATTGCTGATAAGGCATTATTTTTAGTCTGGGTAGAAGCCCCTGCGAGCACACGTGATGCTGTGCGTGCTTGCTGTCCTACCGTTTGCATATATTGTTCAATAGACTCTTGCATAGCGGTTTGATCACTTAGAAATTTCAACTCGATATTAACAGCCTGTGACTGAACAATGAAGCACTTAAGTGCATATTCGGTTACTCATATTGACCAGAATTAACATTTTGAAATTGTTTTTAGAACAAAAGTAGATAAGCGGCGGGGATATCAGTTGCTTGTAAAATGAACCTCTGTATAGAATGAAACAATAGCGACATTGAAGTCGTACAAATAACGATTAAAGAGCAGGACGCTAAGTCGAGCAGAGTCTCTAAATGAATTCCTGACAATAAAAATAAGGCAGGAATGGAGGAAAGGAATATGAATTCCATTATCCAAATGGATCCCACCGTACAGGAAAGTACGCATTACAGTTTTTTCGATCTGTATGACAAGCAAAGCTTTAAACAGCCTGCCAGAACGACATGGATTGATGGCTGGAAGGTCGAATATATGGCCATTGCACAACCTGAAACCATTCATCGCACACCGATTGTTATTATTGGTGGGGCATTTCAAAACTTTAACTCCTACAAATATTGTGTCGAACAACTATTTGCGGCAGGCCCTATTATTTTAATTGATTTACCCTCCATGGGCTCAAACCAGCAAATTACCAATGTCGATACTGCGGTGTCAGCAGGTACTTTAGAGTTGGGTGATCTGGCGCAGATGTTGGGCGTTTGGTTGGATATCGTCGGGCTAGAAAAAGTATCCGTGATGGGGATGTCACTAGGTTCAGTGGTGGCAGCAGGACTAGCGGATCAACGTCCTGAATTGATTGATCGCATGATTTTAATGGGCGTGATGCAAAAAACGCGCAAGAGCTGGCGCATGTTGCTTGAGGAATCCTTGCATTTGATGAAAGAACAGCGCATGGATGAATTTGGTCAAGCGGTGATTTTGTATTTGGTTAATCATGCCAAACTGGATGTGACGCGGATGTCACCGACAGCGAAGCGTTTGTTCTTTAGACAAATGGCTGAATTCACCAATACCGAACAAGAGCGTTATGACATTAACTGTAATCGTTTGCTGCGTTTGCAAGACGTGCCGATTCCACAGTGTGATGTATTGGTGTCATGCGGGCAGTACGACAGTTTTACTTTGCCACATGAAAATGCTGGCTTTGCCTTGCAATGTCCGAATATGCAGTTTGCCATGATTGCTAATGCGGATCATTTACCACAGTTGCAGCGCCGTAAGGAAACAATGAATTTGTTTGCAACTTATCTACGCGGTGAGTCTATTCAGCAGTTGGAAGGGATCATTCCAATGAGCCGAGAGCAAATGCAAAATATTGACCGCCGTGGCGAAGTGCGTGTAAGTGTACAACAGCCATTCACGCATTTATCTCATCGCCATTCAGACCTCGTGGTTGAAACTCAAATTACGGATTTAAATTATTTCGGTGTGTTGTTTAATGTGCAGGCTGAAATGTTGGACTGCATGCACGCATATCCTCGGGATTTGGCTTTACATCTAGAAGATGAAGAAGGTGAGTTTAAAATTGAATGTCTCATCTTTGACGTTGTGGATACACAAGTTCGCGCTTTGTTTAAGCATGGTAGTTTTGAGTTGGCAGAACGCTTATTGCGCTTTGTACAACGCCAAAAAGAAGATGTGTTGTTATTAGAAGCCGTCAGTTAAAACATGAACATATAAAAAAAAACAGCGCTTTAGCGCTGTTTTTTTGTTTTGGCATGCACCATCCAAACCAAATCTCCACAATGCTGCTCTGCATCGTGAAAAGGAATCACTTGTTCTTGCTGCTGTTGTGGAAAGTATAAGGCTGGCTGAACGACGTCTACTTCTTCAAATCCTGTATGACTGAAAAACTGCTGTAATTCAGCAGGGGATTGAAAATGAAAAGTAAAAGCGCTGCGAGACATGACTTTGAGTAATTTACTACTGGCCCAAATAAAACGTGCTAAACGGTTTTTAACGGGTTCTGGATAGATGTCGGTCAGATAATGTAATTCCTGAAACGAGGCGCCATATTCGGTGATCCCTTGCAATAACTTATTCAGTAGGTGTTGATCAAAATAATTAATCAGACCTTCGCTAATCACCACCAAAGGACGTTCAGGGTCAAAACTCTGAAAAATACGTTCAAAATCTTGAGTGAAAATGTCACCAGTTAAGACCTCAGGGGCATGCGGGTCAATCTGTTTGAGTGCCTGTGTTTTGATTTTTGCCATATCTGGCAAGTCGAGTTCACGATAGTCAATTTCAGGATGCTTGGTACGAAAATTCCAACCGCGCGGGGAAAGGCCACAGGCAATTTCAAGGACTTGTAGCTGAGGGTGCTGGGCAATGAGTTGATCTAAATGCTGATCGATCATGGCATGGCGCTGTTTGAGCGTCGAGCGCATGCTACCGCCCACATTCTTTTCTGCCCAGCTTTCTAATGGGTGGACTAAACGTGCTAAAAATTTGCCTTTACGCGTAGCAAAAACGGGATGTGAAATCCCCATGCTGTACCAAATATAGCCGGTGTAATGTGCAGTAAAGGAAATGTGTCGATGTTCCGATAAACTTTGTGTCATGTCGTCCTGACCTAATGTTGTTTTTATTGGCAATTTTTGTATAGCACCGAAGCACTTATTTTGACTTCATCATAAATCAAAAAGGAGCACCTTGTCGTGCTCCTTTTTATGATTTTAAAGGTTGTGGATTAGCAGTATTGATTTTTAAAATCCACAATACGGTTACGCACGTTTTGCCAGTCCGCCCCGAGTTCAATGCTTTGTCCAATCTCAATTTGTGGGATTTTACCTCGCATACGTTCTAGGCGTTCTTGATTTGGGAGAGCCAAGTTTTGAATGCCATCCAGCGCAATGCATGCAGATTCACGGTTATTACATACAAGGCCCATATCACAACCTGCATTTAATGCTGCTTGGATACGAGCATCTGCGCCGCCAGCGACACAAGCGGCTTGCATGCTTAAATCATCGGAGAATAAAACGCCATCAAATTGGAGCTCTTGACGTAAGACTTTCTGAATCCAATACGGTGAAAAACCAGCAGGGTTAGGATCAATATTTTCATAAATCACATGCGCAGGCATTAATGCATCAAGCTGTGGTTGCAGTTGAATAAAGCTTTGCATGTCTTTTTGGTAGATCTCTTCATAACTACGATGGTCAATAGCAGCAGCGACGTGTGAGTCTGCTTTCACTGAACCGTGGCCTGGGAAATGCTTACCTGTAGATGCCATTCCTGCACGTTTCATACCTTTTAAGAAAGCACTTGCCAGTGGAATGATATCTTGCATATTTTTGGCAAAACCACGGTCACCAATCACATCACTAACATCATTTAAATCAAGCACAGGTGCAAAACTGAAATCGATGCCGACCGCAAGGACTTCAGCTGCCATCAACCAGCCACATTGTTCAGCCAGTTCAACTGCTTTTTCAGGTTCAGTTAAGTAAAGTTCACCAAACTTACCCATAGCTGGTAGGAGTGTGAAGCCTTGCTTTAAGCGTTGTACACGACCACCTTCCTGATCGACCGCAATTAAAATATCAGGACGAATTTGACGCATATGGTCGGTTAGGGCACGAACTTGTTCAGGAGATTCAATGTTACGACCAAATAAAATCATGCCGCCAACTTGTGGTGCCTGTAATAGTTCAATATCTTCTTGGGTAAGTTCTGTGCCAGCAATGTCGAGCATTAATGCGCCAATCATATTCGGTGTCCGTGTTGGAATTTTTAAGGAAAAACAATACCTGAATTCTGCAATGATTTGCTACACTTTGTCAGCAGAGAATATGATAAAACTACACGACATAAACATATTAAGTTGTTTAAGATTTTGAATCTATTCAATTCAGGTCGAAAACCAACACGGTAATATTGGTCTTAATACCAAGGAAGTACAAATTATTTATGAAACTTCAAACATTAGCTTGTGCCGTTGCGATTGCGACAGGTGGATTCTTTTTCACTCATGTGGTGAATGACGCAATTGCTGCCAATAATACAGAAGCAGTGAGCGCGGGTACCATTCAGCCCACACAAGAGCAAGCCTTGGTCTCACGTCAGCTTGCAACATTGGTAGACCGTCAACACTATTTAAATCAGCGTTTAGATGCCAATACCTCTAACCGTATTTTAGATTTTTATATTGATAGTTTAGACGCTGAACATACGTTGTTCTTGGCATCGGATATTGAAAATTATAAAAAACGTTATGGTTCAACTTTTGGTGCAAACCTCAAAGCGGGCAATTTAACAGGGCCGTATGCCATTCATGCGCAATATCGTGAGCGTTTAAAACAGTTCTACACCTATATGTTGGAAGAGCTGAAAAAGCCACAGAATTTAAATCAACCGAATAACTACATCGAAACCGATCGTGAAAAAGCGCCATTCTTTAAATCGACAGAAGAACAGCGTGCGCATTGGAATAAAATGTTGGTCTCTCAGCTGATCAACTTAACCATCAGCAAAGAAGAAGAGAAAGCCAAACAAAAAGCGTTGAAAGATGACCCAACACTGGCAAATGGTCAAGACTTAACAGGTCCTGAAGACTTAACACCTGTACAGACTTTAACCAAGCGTTATACACGTCAGTTAGAGCGGATTAGTCGTTTAAAAAGCGATGATGTGCTTGATAAAACTCTGAATGCCATGATGCTGACGTATGATCCGCACAGTAATTACTTTCCACCTGTAGATGCGATGGAATTGAACCGTCAAACCACGCTGCAATTGGAAGGGATTGGGGTATCGATCCGTCCTGAACGTGGTAATGAAGACTACACCAAAATCGAGACGATTGTGGAAGGTGGGCCAGCCAGCAAATCAGGACAAGTGAAGTCAGGCGATCGCATCGTTGGTGTTGCCCAAGATGGCGACAAAATGGTCGATGTGATTGGTTGGCCGAGTAATGAAATTGTCGGACTGATTCGTGGTAAACGTGGCACCAAAGTGACTCTACGTTTATTGGGTGCTGGTGCGTCCATGAATCAAGCGCGAAATGTCACAATTGTACGTGATGTGATTCAAGAAGAAGATGCAGGCGTGCGTTCACGCACCGTTGAAATTGAACGTGATGGCAAAAAACATAAGTTTGGTGTGATCGAAATTCCATCGTTTTACTTGAACTATCGTGCCCGTCGTGCAGGTACAGACTACCGCTCTGTGTCAGAAGATACCAATAAAGCCTTAAAAACTTTAGATGCTCAAAATGTTGAAGGCATCATCATTGACTTGCGTAACAACCCAGGTGGCTCACTTGAAGAAGTGGCACGTATGCTTGGTCAAGTGATTAAATCAGGTCCAGTGGTGCAAATCCGTGATGGCAATGGCAATGTCAGCGTTTTTGAAGATGATGATGGTGGCGCGCAAACTTATGCAGGTCCATTGGCAGTATTGATTAACTTGGCTTCGGCGTCTGCGAGTGAAATTTATTCTGCTGCGATTCAAGACTATGAACGTGGTGTGGTGATTGGTAGCACCACTACGGGTAAAGGAACAGCGCAGGTACAACTTGACTCTTTAGCCTATGGTCAAGCAACCTTAACGCAACGTAAATTTTATCGCGTGACTGGCGGCAGTACCCAGAATAAAGGAGTCGTGCCTGATATTAAGTTGGTTGATATTTACAATGAAGAGTTTGGTGAACGTAAAGCGAAAAATGCTTTACAGTGGGATACCATTCCTACAGCACCGTTTAAACGTGAAGGCTCGATCCAAGCCTATGTTCCCGATTTGATTAAGTCATCTCAGCAACGTGTCAGCATTGATCCGCAATTTAAATATTTAGAGCAACGTACTGCGATTGCGAAAAAGACAGAAGAGCAAAAGCGTGTGGTACTAGACTTAGCGAAGCGTAAAGCCGAGCTGTTGGCACTAGAGCAAAAGTCTTTGGATGCTGAAAATCAGCGTCGTAAAGTGGTGGGTCAAAAACCTTATGCCAACTGGGAAAGCTACCAAGCGTCTATGGATGCATTGGTGGAGGCACGTGCAAAAATGAAGGCAAACCAACGTCCAGCACTGCCTGAAGAAGAAGTCTTTGTGACGGAAGCAGCAAACGTGCTAATGGACTATGCAAAATTACAAGGTACAACACCAACAACAGCAGCCAAAAAGTAAGTAATTCATCCATAAATAACATTGAGATGATTGCTTGAGTTTTTGACAGAAAAGATGAATTTATCCATTGAGAAATAGCGAGCTACGGCTCGCTATTTTTTTGTGAGTAGGGCGGTGTTCGATTTAAATCTAGAAAGCAATCTATAAATGATTCTAACTTATTCATTTTATTATGATTAGAAACTGTTCTAAAATAATAGACACCTGATGCAATTTTTATCAAAAGTTTAAGTTTTAGTGAACTTCATCAAGCTTTATTTTTTTAAAATAATCAGTTGCTTAAAATCTTGAAAGAAAGACTTGACCATTACCGTAGACTAATAGATTCTAAGAGAAAATAAGTAAGTAATTGAAAATGTAACAAGTTAAAGGGAAGAGATAGATTGGGTAATTCGGTTAAAGAAAGTGCCACGATAACCTAAGCGGAACGCTTGATATGACCCATATTCATTATGATTACAATCTGGTCGTTGGTTCAATCGTAGTTGCATTATTAAGTTGTTACTTAGCTGTTTCACTCGAACAAATGTTGTTCCGTGGAACACGACCAAGATATGAAAATGTCATTTTATTATTCAGCGGTGCAATTTTAGGTGCTGCGATTTGGTGCATGCATTTTGTAGGCATGATGGCCAGCCATTTGCCTTCAAATTATAGTTTTGATACCAGTCTGACCCTAACTTCCTATTTTATCGCCTTTGTCGCGTCCACTTTTGCCGTGTGGCTGACCACTCGTCCGACCTTACCTTTTCCGCGTTTAATTTTAGGCTCCGTGTTAATGGGACTTGGCATTTCCGGCATGCATTATACCGGCATGCTGAGTTTAGACGTTCAGGGTTATGAGCAACGATACGAACCTTTAATTGTTATCTGTTCAATTTTAGTTGCGATCTGTGGCTCGTGTTTGGCATTTTGGCTAACGTTTAAAAATAAATACTCGCCAAAACGTAACATCATGAATGCCTTTGTTGCGGTCATGCTGACTTTTAGCATTGTCGCTATGCATTATATTGGTATGGCAGCTGTTGATTTTGTACCGCTAAACTCGATGGATGTATTGGTTGCGGCTCAAATTAACCATAATTTATTGCTATTTATTGTCTTATTTGTCACCAGTTTATTGTTGATGGCGGCCTTTAGCGTTGCAGTACTTGAGCAACGTTTAGAACATCGCAGTTTGCAGTTGATGCGCGCAAATCGAGAACTAGCCAATCAAGCTGTACAGGATAATTTGACCCGTTTACCTAATCGACTATTTTTGGCTGAATATGCACATTTTCTATTTACAGAGCATCGCTTAAGACAAGATAAAATTGCTTTTATTTATATTGATATCGACCGTTTTAAAGCGGTCAATGATGTGTTTGGACACCATGTGGGTGATCAACTACTGATTCAAATTGCTACGCGTATTCACCGTTTAATTAATGATAAAGCCAAATTGCTACGAATCGGTGGGGATGAGTTTCTGATTGTACTTGAGTCGGCAAGCAATGATTCTGCCACAGCAATGTCTGAAAAAATATTGGAATTGATGCAAGAAAGCTTTTTGATTGCAGGTAAGGAAATTAACATTTCAGGCAGTATTGGTATTGCGATGTACCCTGAACATGGTGCGAACTTACAAGACCTACTGATCAATGCAGACACCGCAATGCTGAGTTCAAAGTATCAAGGGCGTAATACCTATTCATTTTTTAATTATACCGCCGACCAATTTGAAGAAAAAAGTCAGACGAAACTGATCAATGATTTGTATAAAGCGGTAGAAGAACAACAGTTTATCTTATTTTATCAGCCAAAATTTAATGCCGCTGATCGTGAAATTTGTGGAGTAGAGGCCTTAATTCGTTGGAATCATCCAACTCTAGGTATGTTGACGCCAAATAAGTTTATCAATGGTGCAGAAAAAACTGGACTGATTATTGCCATGGGCTATTGGGCGCTTGAAGAAGCCTGTAAGCAAATTCAGCACTGGGAAAAGCTGAATATGCCGTTGTATCCTATTGCGGTCAATTTATCAGCGATTCAGTTTGAACATAAACACTTATTTAGTACTTTAGAGTCGCTTTTTGCACGGTATGAAATCAACCCGTCACATTTAATTATTGAAATTACCGAGTCAACAGCGATGCATCATATCGATGCCAGTATCTTGACTTTTGAACATTTGAGAAAGATGGGAATTAAAGTTGCGATTGATGACTTTGGGACGGGACATTCAAGTTTCTTGTATTTAAAAGAACTGCCTGTAGATGAGCTGAAAATTGACCGTGAGTTTATCCGTAATTTGAGCGTCGGTTCTAAAGAAGAAATTATTTTAGAAAGTATTATTCACTTGGCAATTCGACTGGGTTTAACGGTCACTGCAGAAGGTGTAGAGACAGAACAACAAGCAGAAATTTTAAAACGTTTAGGTTGCCAACAGTTGCAGGGCTATTTGTTAGGAATGCCGATGCCAGTGGCACAGCTTGAAGAACGCATGAAAATGAAAGTTGAATAAAGTCCTCGTAGTCTGATCGCATTGCCAATGAGTGAGAAAAAAAGACAGAGAAATGCTTTATATCGTCGATAAAAACAGGTCGTCATCCAATGTAAAACATCAAGACACGCCACGCTAAGATTTTGACTCAACCCGATGTGGTTGATTATTTTTAATGGTCAATCTGATACAATATCGCCAATTTTCCATATTGATCAGATCTGATCTTTTGCACTGCGAGTTTTGCAGTAGGTGTCTTTCATGAGTTTTAAAGAAGAATTAGCGACACAGGTCGCTCAGCGACGTACTTTCGCTATTATTTCCCACCCCGATGCCGGTAAAACCACAATGACAGAAAAACTGTTGTTATGGGGACAGGCGATTCAGGTTGCAGGTATGGTAAAAAGCCGTAAATCTGATCGTGCGGCAACGTCTGACTGGATGGAAATGGAAAAAGAACGTGGGATTTCGATCACCACTTCGGTTATGCAGTTCCCGTTTAAAGACAAGATGATTAACTTGCTCGACACCCCAGGGCATGAAGACTTTTCTGAAGATACCTACCGTACATTAACTGCCGTTGACTCTGCACTTATGGTGATTGATGGTGCAAAAGGTGTCGAAGATCGTACGATCAAGTTGATGGAAGTGTGTCGTATGCGCGACACGCCGATTATTTCATTCGTCAACAAAATGGACCGTGAAATTCGTGAGCCATTAGAACTGCTTGATGAAATCGAAAACGTATTAAAAATTAAATGTGTTCCGATTACTTGGCCACTGGGTACAGGTCGTGACTTTGCCGGTGTATTTAACCTACTCGAAGAAAAATTCTACGTTTATAAGGCAGGTTTCGGTTCAACCATTACGGATATTGAAGTCCGTGATGGCTATGACTATGCAGATTTGCGTGAAAAAGTCGGCGATCTCGCTTGGGCAGCATTTGAAGAATCATTGGAATTGGTTCAAATGGCCAATGAACCTTTAGACCGTGATGAATTTTTGGCAGGCCGTCAAACGCCAGTCCTGTTTGGTACGGCACTCGGTAACTTTGGTGTAGACCATGTTTTGGATGCATTTAGTCAATATGCGCCTGAACCTAAAGCACATCCGACGCAAGACCGCAAAGTTGAAGCGACTGAAGAAGGCTTCACAGGTTTCGTCTTTAAAATTCAAGCCAATATGGATCCAAAACACCGTGACCGTATTGCATTCATGCGTATCTGTTCAGGTAAGTATGAAAAAGGCTTGAAAATGAAACATGTGCGTCTAGGTAAAGATGTACGTATTAGTGATGCTTTGACGTTCCTTGCCGGTGACCGTCAACATCTTGAAGAAGCATGGCCGGGTGACATTATCGGTTTGCATAACCATGGTACGATTCAGATCGGTGATACCTTCACTTCAGGTGAAGATTTACACTTTACCGGTATTCCTCACTTCGCACCTGAAATGTTCCGTCGCGTGCGTTTAAAAGATCCATTGAAGTCAAAACAGCTACAAAAAGGCTTAAAAGAACTTTCAGAAGAAGGTGCAACTCAGGTCTTTATGCCACAAAACAGTAATGACTTAATCGTGGGTGCTGTGGGTGTACTTCAGTTTGAAGTCGTGGCTTATCGTCTGAAAGAAGAATACAAAGTTGATTGTATTTACGAGCCTGTAAGCATCAATACCGTACGTTGGGTATCGTGTGATGACGAGAAAAAATTCAACGAATTTAAGAAAAAAGCACACGACCAATTGTCTGTCGATGGCGGTGGTCATTTAACTTATCTTGCACCAAGTCGTGTGAATTTACAGTTAATGCAAGAACGTTATCCGGATATCGTGTTCCGTAATACACGTGAACACTAAGTTATTCTTTTACAGAAATAAAACAGCTTCTTCGTGAAGCTGTTTTATTTTGTGGTAGAGTTTTTAAATCCATACATTACGCAATCATTTGGTCGTTTAGGACATCATGAAAATATTCAAGGATGCTACAGTTTTTGTACTTTTGGGGAGTGTTTTGCTGCTCAGTGCATGCGATTCAGGAAAAGAAAATAAAGCGACAAAGCCGGCCGATGATGGCGCTTCTGAAGCGACCGTAATCAATCCAGATGTTTTGCCCTATTTAAATATCCAAGAGCAAGCCGCAAAAATTGCCAAACCGTTTTGTGAAAATAAAAGTTGTATTGATTTAGAGATACAAACCATTCAAACCGTGGATACATGGTTGAATGGCTGGATTGAAAAGAATCAGGCCAGCGTCGTACAAGATCAGATTGCATTAAAGCAAAATATGAATCTCCAACAAGCTGTCGATGCGTATGTGAAAAAATCAGATGCTTGGCAAGCAGAGTTTAAAACCAATAAAGCCTATGAATTGGCGATGTACACACGAGTTCCATATCAACGGAATCAATATGTGTTGCTGCAAATCGGTGTCGATACCAAACAGGAAAATATCACGGTCAAAGAGCGTTATTATTTTTTTGTGGCAGACCGCCGTGCGAAAAAGAATCTTAAACCTTTAGATATTATTGATGCAAAGCAACAGCAAAATATGGATGCTATTGTGCAGCAAGCCTATAGCAAATGGTTAGATGAACAAGAGGTAGATGTCAAAAAATCGGCACCGAAAAAACTCTATTGGGGCCAAGCAGATTGGTTCTTTGATCAAGAAGGTGTCGGTTTGCATTACCGTACAGATGAAATTGTCAAAGATAGTACACAACTGGATATTTATCTCAGCAAAGCGCAAACACAACAAGTATTGAAAGCTGACGTTTATCAGCATATGTTCTAAACAACGAAAGTATTTAATTTGATGAGATATTTACCGAGATAAATATCAATTATTCGAAATGAAAGGTTGAAGCAATGGTGCAAAAAAATAAAATTTGGGCAAGCTCAATATTGGCAGTTTCTGTTGCATTCACGGCGTGTCAGCCACAACAAGCTGAACCTGAAAAAAAGCCGGATCAAGCCAAAACTGAACAGCCAGATTTGAGTGCAAAACTGATTGGTGATACGGAAAAATTACAACTGAATTTACCTGAATGTGATGGCGGGGTCTGTCCTGAAATTTCAGTTGAACGCTTAAACAGTAATCAAGCCTTTATTGATGAATTTATTGATGCGAAAATCTTAAAACAGTTGGGAGAGATCCTGTCTGTTTCGCCTTTAGAAGATAAAACGCTGAGCAAAGACGCTCCCGCTGCAAGTGAAGTACCTGCAGCGTCTGAAGCAAAATCTGCTTTGGCAAAGGTTGAAACGCCCAAATTAAAATTGGAAAAAGCCACGCAGCCTTATATGCAAGCATTTTTAAATTTAGATAAAGAGTTGAAATCTTTAAGCGCCAATCAGCAAATCAGTTTGATGATTAAACCTAAAATATTGAATGCTGAAAAACCCTTGGCAACAGTGGTTTTAAATACCAGCTCATATTTAGGTGGGGCGCATGGTTCTTCTGCACAGCAATATTATAACTTCGATTTAAGCACTCAAAAATTGGTACAGCTCAATGACATATTGCTGCCCAATCAACGTACTAAACTTGAAAAGCTGGGCTATGAAGTCTTTAAAACTTGGGTGAAAGATGCCAAGTTGGCGGACAATGTTCAAGAATATGAACAGATTTGGAAATTTAAACTGTCTGAAAACTTTTATCTAAGTCAGCAAGGTCTAATTTTGCAATATGCCGAATATGAAATTGGGCCATATGTGGCGGGTTTACCACGTTTGACCATTCCGTATGATCAATTGCAAAGTATCTTGAAAAAGCAATATCTACCAGTAGTTGAAGCTGCTGAAGCCTCAGCCGTAAAAGTAAATTAATTAGTTCAATGACTTACTCACTGTTTGATACGCATACGCATTTTGATGTTCCTGATTTTGACGTTGATCGGGAACAGTTGGCGCATGCTGCCAAACAGGTGGGTGTCGATGCTTTGGTATTGATTGGTTTTGTGCAGTCACGTTTTCACGATTTGCTGCAAACCCAAGAGTTTTTAGATCGTTTATCCAATGCTCCCAAAAGCTATTTAGCCCCCGGCTTACATCCGTTTTATATTGAGCAACATCGTACAGAACATTTGTTCGATGTGGAACAGCTGCTAAAGCAGCATGATTGTGTCGCTATCGGTGAAATAGGTTTAGATACCTTTTTGAAACAGCATAAACAGCCCGAACTTTTTCAAAAGCAGCAGCAGTATTTTTCCGCACAACTTGAATTAGCACAGCAGTTTGATAAACCCATTTTGCTGCATATTCGCAAATCCCATGCGGAGGTGCTTTCGATGTTGAAAAAGCATCAATTTAAGCTCGGTGGTATCGCACATGCATTTAGTGGTGGTGTTGAAGAAGCGAAGGCATTTACCAAGCTAGGTTTTAAAATTGGTGTAACGGGGCAAATCACCAATCCCAATGCAAAAAAATTACATCAAGTGGTTCAGACTTTAGGGGCGGCACATTTGGTCTTAGAAACCGACTGTCCCGATATGACACCCTTATGTTGTCAGCATTCGACGGAAGGGCGTACTCGTAATACGCCGGTCAATTTGCCCTATGTATTGCTGGGTTTGGCTCAGAGCTTAAACCGTACTGAATCTGAGATTGCACAGATCTTATGGAGAAATTCATTACAAGCATTGCATTTGGACGCTTAAGCGGCCAATAAATATTGACGCTGCTTGATTGAATCAGGTTTTCTCCACATTGTTTATACAATGATGGTTTTCTAAAAAAAGGCGCATTATGCAATTTCTAAAATGCTTTAGACTTGGCATTATGCTGTTAAATTATTTTGAGTGAGTTTCACATGGCACAAGGACTATTGGCTGGCAAACGCTTTTTAATCGCGGGTATTGCAAGTAAGTTATCAATCGCATTTGGTATTGCGCAAGCTTTACATCGCGAAGGTGCAGAACTGGCTTTTACTTATCCAAACGAAAAATTAAAAAAACGTGTAGATGATTTTGCTGAACAATTTGGTTCAACTTTAGTTTTCCCATGTGATGTCGCAGTGGACGCTGAAATTGATACCGCTTTTGCTGAACTTGCTAAACATTGGGATGGTCTAGACGGTGTTGTGCATTCAATTGGTTTTGCACCGGCACATACTTTAGATGGCGATTTCACTGATATTACCGACCGTGAAGGTTTTAAAATTGCTCACGACATCAGCGCATATAGCTTTATTGCGATGGCTCGTGCGGCAAAACCTTTATTGGCTGCACGTCAAGGTTGCTTATTGACGCTGACTTACCAAGGTTCTGAACGCGTAATGCCAAACTATAACGTTATGGGTATGGCAAAAGCGTCACTAGAAGCAGGCGTACGTTATTTGGCAACAAGTCTTGGTGCTGAAGGTATTCGTGTCAATGCGATTTCAGCAGGTCCGATTCGTACCTTAGCGGCTTCAGGGATTAAATCTTTCCGTAAAATGTTAGACCTAAATGAAAAAGTCGCACCACTTAAACGCAATGTCACCATTGAAGATGTCGGTAATGCAGCATTGTTCCTTTGCTCGCCTTGGGCAAATGGTATTACAGGTGAAATTCTGTATGTTGATGCAGGCTTTAATACTGTAGGTATGAGCGCTGATCTAATGGCAGATGCTGAGTAATTTGCTCCTCCCTTTTTAAAAGGGAGGGGGGGAGGGATTTTGTTAAGTAGAAGTAAATCCCCCTCATTCCCCCTTTTAGTAAAGGGGGAAGCTAAAAGGTAATAAAAAAGACCGCTAAAAGCGGTCTTTTTTAGATTTAAAGATAAGCGATTAAGCTTGGCCTTCAGCAGCAGTTTGCGCACGTTGCAAATTCGCTTCGAATTCAGCATCGAAGTTAATTGGTGTAAGCAATAATTGTGGGAAGCTGCCTTTAGTCACCATATCGTTCACTGCTTCACGTAGGAATGGGAACAAGATATTTGGGCAGTAAGCACCAAGAATGTACGGAAGACGTTCTTCTTCAACGCTATCGATCAGGAAGATACCTGCTTGAGTAACGTCAACGATAAATGCAGTGTCACCCGCATTGTTTGCTTGAACGACAACTTTGAGTGAAACTTCGAAGTGTGTTGGATCAACTTTTTCTGCAGAAGAAGAAAGGTTGATATTTAGTTCAGGCTGCCATTCTTTAGTAAATACTTGAGCCCCAGGTACTTCGAAAGAAATATCTTTAGTATAAATACGCTCTAATGCCAATTGTGGTTGAGCTTGTTGTTCTTCACTCATTGTTTATTCCTTAATATGAGGTGACGATTTATGTTTAAAATTAAGATAGCATGCCGTCGAGTTTGCCTTCACGCTCTAAAGCATAAAGTTGGTCAAAACCGCCAATAAACTGATCATTAATAAAAATTTGAGGAACGGTACGGTGGTTGGTGCGTTGCATCAATTCAACACGTACTTCAGGCGCTTCATTTGATAAATTAATTTCTTTATAAGCCACGCCTTTACGCTCTAGGAGCTGTTTTGCACGAATGCAGTAAGGACATACAGTTGTTGAATAAATCGTAACTTCAGCCATGTTAATCTCCTAAGAAGCGCTTATTTGCTTTTAACTAAAGGTAAGCCTTGAGCTTTCCAGTTGCTAATGCCGCCATCTAGACGGTATGCATCAGCATGACCGACTTGTTGCAATGCAGAACCTGCCACTTGACCAAGGTTACATACAAAAACCAACGGACGATCAGAAGTTTTTAACTCTTCAATGTGTTTTGTAATTTGGCTATAGGGAATATTACGGCTACCGCTAATATGACCTTCGCGGAAGTCTTTCGCATCACGTAAGTCAATCAATTGAGCATTTTTAGCTTTAACTAAAATCCCTAAAGATTGAGGTGAAATTTTGCGACCATTACGCTGGCCTTCAAGAATAAAGAACAGCACGACCAATACAGCCAGCGTTCCAAATAAGAAGGGGTGATTCCCCATAAATTCGAACCAACGTTCCACAATTCACCTAACTACAATTTTAAATTGCCAAGAGTATAGCCCATAAATATGGTGATCAAAATCACCCCTTCAAGGGCATGAACAGAATAAAAATTAATTTTTTTGCTGCGCTTCCGTGATTTCGTCGATCAGACGTAAATAACTGTCTAATCGGCGCGGCAAAATTTCGCCATTTTGAGCCGCCATTCTAAGCGCACATTGCTTTTCATGTTTATGCGTACAGTTACGGAACTGACAATAACCCAAATGTGACTCGATCTCAGGGAAACCTTGCTGAACTTTTTCCAGTTCTAAGTGCCATAAACCAAATTCACGAATTCCAGGTGAATCAATCAATGCAGAACCTTCACCAAACGCAATTAAGCGCGTAGACGTGGTAGTGTGCTGACCGAGCGCGGAGTTTTCCGAAATAATATTGGTTTTTTGCGCAGCATCCGGAACAATGGCATTAATTAAAGTACTTTTACCAACCCCAGACTGACCTACAAATGCGACAGTTTCACCTGAAAGTCGAGCAGAAAGTGCGCTTAAGTCACCATCAGATTGGGTTTGCATGACCTCGTAGCCCAAGTCACGATATTCTTGTAATAGCGTTAAGATCGGGTCATTGTCTTTAAGCAAATCGGATTTATTTAAGACCAATAATGCTGGAATATCGGCATCTGCACAGGCCACCAAATAGCGATCTATCAGGCCTGGCGCTGGCTCAGGAAGCGGTGCAAATACAATCACAATCAGGCTGACATTGGCTGCGACAGGTTTCACTTTGTGATAACGGTCAGGGCGTGTCAGTAAAGATTGGCGTGGATGAATCGCGGTAATAATCCCCAAACCTGTGATCGGGTCAGCTTGCCATTTGACACGGTCACCCGTCACCAATAATTCGAGATTGGTACGGGTATGGCAGCGCCAAACACTGCCTAATTCGATGGGTTTCCAATGTGGTTCAGGTTCACCAGCTTGCACAATAGGTTTTTCAGGATGTTGGTCGGGTGTAGACAGCGCTTGAACTTCAAGTTGACGACCATAATGTTGGACGACCAAGCCTTCCAAATCTGCAGAAGTATCGATTTCTTCCTGACGAGATTTATGTTGCTTCTGAATGCGACGTTGCTGCTGTTCAGTCAGTCGGCGCTTACGAATTAAAGCCATTCATATCCTAAAAAACCATGAAAACTAGATGGCAAAAATAGCATGAAAGCAGGGTCTATTTACAGCGCAAGCCCAATAAATTTGCTACTATGTTCATTTTTACAGCCTAATAAGATTGCACATTTATGAGCAGCACACCTGATACACGCCTGATTTGGATTGACCTTGAAATGACAGGTCTAGATACAGATAACGACCAGATTATTGAAGTTGCAACAATTGTGACGGATGATAATTTAAATATTCTGGCGGAAGGGCCTGTGCTTGCGGTACATCAGTCTGACCGTGTGCTCAATGCGATGGATGAATGGAACACTCGCCAACATGGTCAATCAGGTCTGATCGAACGTGTACGTCGTAGTAAATTGACAGCACAAGATGCTGAACAGCAAACTTTAGAATTTTTGAAAAAATGGGTAAATCCAAAATCATCACCGATGTGCGGTAACTCAATTTGCCAAGATCGTCGTTTCTTGCATCGTTTAATGCCTGAAATGGAACAATACTTCCACTACCGTAATCTCGATGTATCATCAGTGAAAGAATTGGCGAAACGCTGGCGCCCAGAGATCATGGGTGGCTTGAAAAAGAATGCCTCACATTTAGCGATGGATGATATCCGTGACTCCATTGCAGAACTCAAATACTACCGTGAATATTTCTTTATTATGAATAAAGACTAAGGTTGTAAGATAGAAAAAGAGGCGAAAGCCTCTTTTTTTTATCCGAGATATTTTCTCTATCGTTGATAGACGTTGGCTTGATGAATCTCGAGAAAACTTGCAGGTTGAGCCAAATCAGTGAAGCCAAATTGGCGGTATAGACCATGTGCATCCGCCGTTGCAAGTAACATGCGTCTTAGATCTGCGGAGCCACATTTTTCAAATAAAGTACTCACAATCAATTTTGAATAGCCTTTGCCTCGATGCTCATCGGCGACATAAATATCGGCTAAATAAGCAAAAGTTGCATAATCCGTAATGGCACGACCAAAACCGATGAGTTCATCATCGAGAAGTAAGGCCACGGCCAAAGAGTTTTCAATCGCTTTTTTCACCACATGTTTCGGAATGTCTTTTGACCAATAGGTATGGCTTAAAAAGCGATGCACGGTGTCTAAATCCATTTCATTTTTGTCATCGGTGATTTTTAAATTATTTGGCAGAGGATGGATGTCCATGGCAATACACACTTGAGCTTTTGATCTATGGTTATATTTTTAAAGCAGATCTCCGTTCGCTGTAAATGTTTATTTTGATGGATTTAGACCTGATGCGAATGCCGCTCTGTTGCGCTGTCTGCTGAATTGCGTTTTATCAAAGAAAAAAAGCAGTGAATTTGCTAAAATGGCGGCTGATTTAACTCTGCCTCCAAACCTATGACTGAACTGCTCCAAGATGATGAATATGACCGCCGTTTTGCTGGCGTAGCCAAAATATATAGTGATGAAAGTTTTCATCATTATGAAAAAAGTCATGTCATGGTGATCGGGATCGGTGGTGTAGGCTCATGGGCGGTAGAAGCTTTAGCGCGTACTGGTATTGGTGAGCTGACCTTGGTCGATATGGATGTAGTTGCTGCATCGAATATTAATCGACAATTGCCTGCCATGAGCACGACACTGGGACATGAAAAAATTGAAGTGATGGCAGAGCGCTGCCGTGCGATTAATCCCCGAATCAAAATAAATTTGATTGATGATTATCTCACACCCGAAAATGTCAAAGAAATTTTGGCAGGTGCTCCTGACCTAATTTTAGATTGCATTGATGATGTGAAGGCAAAATTTGCCTTAATGCTACATTGCCGTTTTAATAAAATTCCGTTGATCGTTTCGGGTGGAGCAGGGGGTAAACTTGATCCGCTGAAAATCCGAGTCGCAGATTTATCAAGAACAGAGCAAGACCCGATGTTAGCTAAATTGCGGACACAATTACGTGGCAAAGGCATTTGTAAAAAGCCGAAAGAAAAGTTTGGCATCACCTGTGTTTATTCAATTGATAATCCATTTTCCAGTGCTGATGTTTGTCCAAGTGCAGGCTTACGTTGTGGTGGATATGGTTCAGCAGTAGTCGTGACGTCCAGCTTTGCGATGGTGGCTGTGTCAGAGGTGCTCAAAAAACTTGATGCAAAACGAGCAAAAGCATGACAGCTATCTCATTTTGAAAAAAATAAAGCACCGAATTCGGTGCTTTTTTTGTATATAGAATTAAAATCAGACACAATGTTGGAATAATTAAAATATTGATTTTTTTGGGGCGAGTATGTGGTTTTTACTGATACTAATTTTGGGGATGGGAGCACTTGCGTTTTGGATGTGGAAAAGACCCGATCCAGTGAAACGCGATCAGGCTAAAGCGGTTGGGCATGACTTGTGGATAGACCAATTAGATGCGCAGCTGAAATTCGCAGAACGCTTAATGCTTGATGCACCAACCGACTATGCGCGTGCCTATGAGTTGTATCAAAATTTAGCCAAACAGCATGAAATTCCGCAGGCCTATGTCGCTATGGGGCAGATGCATTTACAAGGCTTAGGCCGAGAAGTCAGTGTGGAAAATGCGCTGGCTTTATTGGAAAAAGCCAATAGTTTAGGTAGCGATGATGCTGCATATGTGTTGGGGCAAGTTGAAGAAGGTATCTATGGCGGTGTGCCCAATATTGAAAAAGCGCAATACTGGTATCGACATGCGATTTCACGCGGTCATTTGGATGCACAATATCGACTCGCCGAACTAAACCCAGAAGATCAGACACATGCCGAGCAGCAACATTTAGATTTGTTGCAAAAAAATGCGGACAATGGACATGCCAATTCACAGTATCAATTGGCACAGTTCTATTTAAAACAAGCCACGCCAAATATTGCTCTGGGATTGGAATATTTACTGAAAGCCGCCCAACAAGACCATATGGCGGCTATTCAGCAATTGCAGCAGTTCTATGCTCAAGGAAAGTATCTTGCGCAAAATGATGAAAAGTCATTGCAATATTTAAAGCGAGGATTGCTACTCGGGCACCAGCAGCAGTTGTATGAATATTATCAAGCAGTATTGATGGGTAAAATCGACGTCGATCAGCGTCAGCGGGTTTATCATGACCTTTTGCAGCAGGCCAAAGAGCACAAAGTTGCGGCAGCCAGCCGATTATTAGGCATTGCACATTTTCATGGTTGGTATTTGGAGAAGCAGGAAACTTTAGGTTTTCGCTTTCTGACCGAAGCTGCTCAACTTAAAGATGCTGAAGCGATTAGTCTTATTGCCGCACTGTATTTTGAAAAGTATTTGGTTAGTGATGATCCGCAAAAAGCATTTGAGTTATATCAAACAGCGTATCAATTCAAACCATTATTCATTAACCAAGTCGGTTTGGCCCTATGCTGTCTACACGGCGTCGGTGTTGAGCGAAATATCAAGCAAGCGCAGCAACTTTTAGTTGAAGCGGCAAGACACTTAAATGATATGTCCATTACGTGTGTCGCGGATCAAAACTATGTGATTGGACGGTTTTATGCATTGCCAGAATATCCTTTAGCACATCGTGATCAGTGTCTGAGTTATCTGGAAAAAGCCGCAGAACAAGGTTCGCAGGATGCTGCTTGGTATCTCTACCGTTTAGCCGTGGACAATATCTTGCCTGATCTACAATTTGATGATGCTCAAACACAGCGGGCATTGTTGAAAGCGGCAAAATTAGGTCATTCTGATGCACTCACGCAACTGGGTGTGGTTAATTTAAAAGGACAATGGGGAACACAAGACTTCCAACAAGCATTGCAATATTTCTCGCAAGCGGCAGCATTGGGAAATGCGACTGCCTTGTACCAGCTCGGTGAAATGTCAGAACATGGTTTGGGTGTACAGCAAGATTTATCCCAAGCGCATAGCTATTATGTACAAGCGGCTCAAGGGATGAATGCTGCGGCATTAACGCGATTGGGTTATTTCTATATTCATGGCATGGGCGTAGAGCGTGATCTTAAAATTGCACAGCAATATTTGGAAAAAGCGGCTTTGCAAGGCTATGTTGAAGCACAAGAACAATTGGAGAATATTCACGCATTTTTAAATGCCAATTAATCGTGATGCAAAGCAGTAAGGTGGTATGAAGAGACCTGAAGTTTAGTTTGATGGTCTCTACATTTATTTTAATACAGAAATAAATAGAGTAAAAATAACATAAAGAATTGATGTGGAAATTTGAATTTTTACTTACATAAAACCCAAAAAAGCAGGCAAATTATGCCTAGAAAAATATGAGTTTTTTTGATTAAATACCCCGCATATTTTATAAAAATCTGATTTTAGATAATAACGATGCTGAACAATATATATTCTGCAATTGAAAAATTGGGCATTAGTCCACAAAAACGTGCTTTGCATATTCAATTTTCCAATACCACGCTGAATGAACAAGTATTCTTGCAACGTATTGATGGGGAACATGCCTTAAGTGAAGGTTTGAATGTTCAGCTCATCTGTCTCTCAACTTCTGCCACCTTAGAACTCAAACAATTTATTGGTACACAAGCCGCAATCGATCAGGTAACCGATGCGGGTCAACTTTTTCGTATTACCGGGATCATTACAGAAGCATTTCAAGGCCAAAGTGATGGTGCATTAACGCTATATAAGTTGACCTTAGAAGATGCAACGGCATTATGGCATAAGCGTCGTAATAGCCGCGTGTTTATGAATAAATCGGTCAAAGATGTGGTCGAGATTATTTTTAAGGAATGGCAAAAAAAGAGCCCACTTTTTGCAGCGAGCTTAAGTTTGGACTTAAGTGGCTTAAAAAAAGAGTATGACGTTCGACCATTCATGATGCAAAGTAATGAAACCGACTATGATTTTATTACCCGCTTATTACGCAGTGAAGGCATTCATTGGTTGGTTGATGAAGCTCAATCTTTTGTAACATCGTCTGCGACACCCATAGCAGCCCAAAAGCTACGTTTGATTGATGATAATAGTCAATATCAAGCTTTGGAGCGACGTAATATCCGTTTTCATCGCAGTAGTGCGACTGAAAAAAATGACAGTATGACCAGTTTTATCGGTCAGCGCAGTCTGCAGCCGACGTCGGTACATGTGCAGCGGTGGCAGGCGGATGTGCTTGAACAGGACGAGGGTGGTGGTGCAGTACAAAGCAAGCATCTACATAGTCAAAATCAAGATAATGCGAGCTTAAGCTTAGAGCAGGCATGGCATGTGAGCCCTGCATGGATACAAGATCTGAATGGTGAAGATGCTGCAACTGCCTCTAATAGTGCTCAAGTTGAACGTCTCAATCAAAATTTTAGTGATTATTATGCGGCTCAAGCCAAACAATTTATTGCTAAAAGTACCGTGCGTGATACACAAGTTGGTTATTGGTTCAAATTGGATGAGCATCCAGAGATTGACCAGCATCGTGGTGCCGATCAAGAATTTTTGATTTTATCTAAGTCTTTTTATAACCAAAATAATTTACCCAAAGACTTAACCGATCAAGTTACACAACTGATCCATCAAAGTCAGTGGCAAGTCAAACAAAGCGATGCGGATGAACGCCAAGCCAATACTTTAGCTTTGCAACGTCGAAATATTACGACCGTTCCTGAATTTAATCCACTTACACATCGACCAGTAACACATCCGCAGCGTGCTAAAGTTGTGGGGCCTGCCGGTGAAGAAATCCATGTTGATGAATGGGGGCGGATAAAAGTCCGTTTTCTGTTTACCCGTTCTGATGATCATAGCCATGATGGTGGTGCAGGTGCGAACAATAATGACACAGACTCGGCTTGGGTTGATGTACTGACGCCTTGGGCCGGCGAAGGTTATGGCGCACGCTTCTTACCTCGAATTGGTGAAATAGTTGTCGTTGATTTCTTTGATGGCAACATTGACCGACCTTTTGTCGCGGGGCGTATTCATGAAGCGCAGCGTAGTCCCACCAAATTTGACAATAAAGGACAATTACCAGATACCAAAAAACTCGCGGGAATTCGTTCCAAAGAAGTGGCGGGAGAGGGATTTGGTCAATTACGCTTTGATGACACCACGGGGCAAATCAGTACGCAGTTGCAAAGTAGTCATGGTGCGAGCCAACTGAACCTCGGTAAGCTCAGTCATCCAAAAGATAAAGCAGAAAGTGAAGATCGGGGGGAAGGTTTTGAGCTGCGGACCGATCAATGGGGGGCGGTTCGGGCTGGACAAGGTTTATTGGTGTCGACTTATAAACAGGAAAAGGCCAATGGTGAACATTTAGATGCAGAGATTGCAAGAACACAGCTGGAGACGAGTCATAGTAATAGTAAGTCTTTAAGTGATATTGCAAAGCAACAAAAAACAGATGAAATTGAATCTGTTGAACAGCTCAAAGCTTTTGCCAGTGAAATAGAAAAAGATATCGCTAAATTTAAAAAAGCCATTCTTTTACTTAACTCAGTGGATGGTATTGCACTGAGTACACCAGAGGATATTCATTTATCAGCAACAGGCATGATCAACCAAATTGCCGGTGATAGCATTAACCTGAGTACGCAAAAAAATATTGTGGGACAAGCTTTAGGTAAGGTTAGCTTATTTGCAGCTCAAGGTGGTATTAAAGCAATAGCAGCGCAAAGTAAAGTCGAAATTCAGGCGCAGTCTGATGCTTTGGATATTTTGGCAAAAAAAGGAATTACGATTTCTTCTACTGAGGACAAAATAGAGATTAGCAGTCCGAAAGAGATTGTGATCACAGGAGCTACTTCCCAAATTACTTTAAATGGCTCGGGAATTTTTGCTAAGACAGGCGGTAAATTTGAAGTAAATGCAGGGCAGCATCTATTTAAACCAGCATCGAGTGCTAGCAAGTCTGCACAACTTCCTGCTTCTAATCCGATGAAAGGGGCCTTAGAACTGCTTAAGAGCTATGGTGGTCAAGATTTCTTTAGCGGAACTGGATTTAAAGTGATTGATGCTTTGGGCAAGCAAGTTACAGGAAAATTAGACGGCAATGGCTTTGCTCAAGTAACGGGTATTGCACCAGGACCGGCTAAAGTTGAGTTTGACAAAGATCCTCGAAGTGCTTGGGATTCAGCGAGTCATTTTAAGCGTGACTATCAATGGGCAGAAAACGTTGTACCGGGAGCTTCAGACTTGATTCAGAATGCACTCGGGTCGTTGGGGCAAAATTTAACATCACAGTTAAAAGATAATCTCTTTAATTTAAATGCCGATTCTTTAAAAAATATCGGAAAAAATGCATTAAAAGATCTAGGTGGACAGGCATTAAATCAATTTAAAGACCAAGTCACCAATTCCGCACTATCTGCAATTTCATCGAAACTCAACTTGGGACTTTCTGCTTCACAAATGGCAAGTTTGGGTCAGGGTGCACAAGGCTTATCCAGCGTATTAGGTGGAAGTGGAATGAGTAACGGCATCGTTTCTGGGTCAACTGCTGCCGCAGTTCAGAACTCTCAAGCAACTATTGATAAGGATATTGTGGGTCGTAAAATTTCTTATTCTACACGCGCATTGACTTATACGGAAACCATTCGAGAAGGCTCTGCAACGCCTACGAATGTGACAGCTGCACCAGTCGCAGTGCCTAAAGTGCCTGAAATAAAAGTAGCGGAAGCTGTACCAGAAAAAGCGATACCTGTCCTTGCTAGTGAAGATGATTGGGTGGACCGGAAACAATATTCAAGTCCTTACCTCACTTACAGTGAAACCACACGACCGAAAAAGAACAATGGTTAGTACTTCATAAGAGCGACAGCAAAACACAATTTTAAATATTTAGAATTTGAGTAATAGGTTTTTACATGACAACTGATCAAAATGTTCAAAAAGAACAACAGACAATAAATAAGCCAGCCGTAGAATTGGCAATTTTCAATTTAGAGAGTGTGACGCATACTGAAGATCATAAGTTTATAGCACATCAAATTCAGGATTATTTAAAAGCGTGTGGAAATACCAGCCTTGAGCAGCTAAAAGCTAATGCAAATGTTCCGACTGTAGCGAATATCTTTGCATTATCTGGGGCAGTTTTAGACTTGTTATTATTTGCCACCGAGCAAGAACAAGGGGATGCCGCTGTACAAAAAATAGCAGTGCTGAGTATGAACCTGATAGGTTTGTATTTAGAACCTAAAGCTGAAGCTCATGTACGTATGGCTTTACGTCCTTTATTGGGACTCATGGCTGAATGCTTATATCCGCAAAATGGTAAGATCAAAGAAGCTGATATCCGTCGCATGTCTTTGCATTTAAATGCACAAATGGCAGGAGATTTAGAAAAGTTTCTGACTGAAACACAGGCCAAACTACCTAGCCTGCTTTCAGGTGCGACAAATTTAGGAACATCAATATTAAACACTTTTGCAGCACCTATTCAGTCGGGGCTGGTTTCACCGACTATTAGCTTTGGTGCAAGTGCTGAAAAACGAGATCCGGCAGAACAATTTAGCAATTGGGCAAAACCGCTGATTGATTTAAGTAAAACCAGCGCACTTGCCAATATGCTACCTAAAATAAGGAAAGAACAAACAGGCACGCTGCTACAAACTCAAGCAACTCAGGCATTGAGTTCATTTCCAAATGAAATTCAACGTCAAGCTAACGCAGGTCTAAAATACAGTTTGGCATGGCTAATTCAAGAAACCTTAAAAGCCATTAAAACTCAAGGTAACAAAGCCAATGCCAGTGTGCCGATTAATCAAACTGGCGAGCATGAGCAGCATACGACGGGCGATACTTTAGAGTTTTTAGCTTTACAGGCTGACGCATTGAATGATTCGACTTGTTCGATTCTAAGAGAGGATGCTACACCTAGTGACTCAGCAACTGATAATAGTATTAGTTATGCTATAGGTGCGGAAAGAGTCAATCACACCGATTTTAATTTGCCTAAAGTGGGTTTCAGCTTTAAGCGTCAATATAACTCGCAAATGTATGAGTTTGACCAAAGCCTCATGGGCGCGCGTTGGATGATGCCTTTTTCGAATGTCATCATCCAAAATAGAAACGGCTATTTGTTTATTGATAGTAATGGGCGCAAGCATCAGCTACCAGATTCAATTACCTATGAAGCATACACGGTGCCTTATGAAGGCTTTACGGTAGAACCTTTAGAAAATGAAGATTTGCTACTAAATTTTGGTTCAGCGTGGAGTTTTCATTTCCATAGCTTTAATGGCGGAAAACACTATCAGTTGATTCAGCAATTTAATGAAGAAACAGATGAAAAAGTTGCTTTAAGTTATATTTTGTTTGAGCAGCAGGCTTATCTACAAGGCATTGATTTTCAATTGAAACGAGGCAAGCATCAACTCAAGTTTGCCTTTAATGATCAAGTAAAAGTTATCGCTGCTTTTGTGGATGAACAGGCAGAGCCAGTGTCACGTTATGAATATGATACGCAAGGCAATTTAATTAAGGCTGTAGATCAAAATGGCCACGTGCGCAGCTATGAATATAATGATGCGCATCAACTGACTCGCTATACCGACCGTACTGGTCGTGGGCAAAATATCCGTTATGAATCAAAAGAGGCGAATGCCAAAGCCATCGCAGAATGGGCAGATGATGGTAGTTTTAAAACACGTTTGGAGTGGCACCCGAGACTGCGCCAAGTTGCTGTGTATGATGCTTATGATGTGCCGACCTATTACTACTTTGATTTAGATGGTTTTACCTATCGCACACGCTTAGCCGATGGCCGTGAAAAATGGCTCTCTCGTGACAGTCAAAAACGCATTACCCGTCAAATTGATTTTGCAGGCCTAGAAACTGAACAAATTTATAATGAGCAAGATCAGCTGATTAAAATTGTACAGCCGAATGGCGGTATGATCCGCTTTGCATATGATAAAGCAGGAAATTTGACGGAAACTAAAGATCCAGAAGGGAATATTTGGAAAAAAGAATACGATGCGGATGGTAATGTCACCAAGGAAATTAATCCTTTAGGTCATAGCACGCAATATAAATACAACAACGATAATCAAGTTGTAGAAATCATTGATGCCAAAGGCGGCTCTAAAAAAATTCAATACAATGATTTGGGGCAAATGACCGCATATAGCGATTGTTCAGGTAAAGAAAGCGCATGGGAATACGATGAAGAAGGCGCACTGACGGCCCAGCAGTCTGCTGCTGCGCAGCAAATCAAATATATCTACAGCTCAGAAGGTAAAGACAAAGGTCAGCTTAGAGCAATTGTTTATCCTGATGGTTTAAAGGAACAATTTGAGCATGATGAAGAAGGGCGCTTGCTGAAGCATACGGATACCAAAGGTTTAAGCACGCAGTATCGTTATAACTCAGTTGGGTTGCTCGAACAGCGTATAGATGCGAACCGTCATCAAATAGGCTACCAATGGGATCAGCAAGGCCGTATTCAAAAGCTGATCAATCAAAACCATGCAGAATATTTATTTGAATATAACCGTTATGGTCAATTGGCACGTGAACAGGCTTTCGATGGCGAAGAAAAATATTATAGCTACAATGAAAACGGTCAGCTGTTCCAAATCCGTCAGCCGAATGTGTTTACTCAATTTGCATATTTTGCTGATGGTGCAATCGCTTCAAAAACTTATACCCATGTACAAACTCGTGTAAGTCAAACAGAAGAATTTGAATACAACCTGAATCATCAGTTGAGTAAGGCGACGAATAAAGACAGTCAAATCGATTTTTATCGCAACGCGCTTGGCCAATTGGTCCGTGAGCATCAGCATTATAAAGTGCCGCATTTAACTCCGCTGACGGCTGTGCTGCGTTATGAATATGATGTGCTGGGAAATTTAACTCAAACGATTCGCCCTGATGGACAGGTTCAAAGCAATTTGAGTTATGGTTCAGGGCATATTTATGGCATTGCGTTAAATAAAAAAGACATGGTGGCATTTCAGCGCGATGATTTACACCGTGAAACTGCGCGGATGCTCGCCAATGGCTTAATTCAAAGCAAAAATTATAATGATGTCGGTCTGCTGAGTTCACAAATTATTCGACCAGAACAAGAAACTACAGGTCGTGTACAGCATCAAGCAGAACGTCATTATCAATACGATAAAAACTACTTACTGACCCAAGTTGAGGACAGTCGCTTAGGTCAACTCAACTATCAATACGATGTAATTGGACGATTGATCAAAAGCCAAGGTCCGCAACTTACAGAAAGCTTTGCCTTTGACCCAGCGGGTAACTTGATTGACCCGATTGCGACACAATCATCACAAGTGAAAAATAACCTGATTACGCAATATCAAGGCAAACACTATAAATACGATGCACTGGGCAATGTGGTTGAAACCACCCAAGCTGGTAAAACGCTTAAATTGACTTGGGATAACCTGAATCGTTTAGAGCGAAGTGACAATAATGGTCAAGTCACGACTTATGGCTATGATGTCTTTGGGCGACGCTTATATAAACATAGCCCGATAGAAAACAGCTTAACGTTATTTGGTTGGGATGGTGACTTAATGATTTGGGAGTCACAACAATCCAGTAATGAACAAACACAATATACCAAACATTATGTTTATGAGCCGAATAGCCTTGTACCATTATTACAAACAGGCTATGCAGGATTTATTAAATTAATCGAAACGCCAGATTACTTAAAGTTCCAAACAGAACCTTACTCAGTTTATAAAGACCCTGTATGGAAAACTGAAACACGGAAGAATAAGGCTGAGTTAGAACGGGTTACGTTTTATCATTGTGATCAAGTGGGTACACCACAAACACTAAGTAATGAGTTAGGTGAATGCGTTTGGGAAATCAAACAGGATACATGGGGCACTTCTTTAGGGATCAAGGCGAGTGAAAACTCACTTGAACAAACCAATATCCGATTTCAGGGACAATACTTTGATCGTGAAACAGGTTTACATTATAACCGTTACAGATATTATGAGCCACATAGTGCAAGGTATTTGAGTAAGGATCCAATTGGCTTATTTGGGGGGGTAAATAATAGTAGTTATGTAAGTGATCCGAATCTGTGGGTGGATCCATTAGGGTTGATACAGTGGACGGGCAGTGCATACCAAGTAAGTTTAGCATTTGCTAATGGGGGGGATTTTACCCTAACGAGTGAGTGCAAGAATGGGCGAAGAGCAAAAGTACAAATTTATGCTGGGGGAGTAGGTTATTCCAAAGGGCTTTCTGTTGGCGCTTTTGGCATGAATTCTGTAACGTTTGAAGATGGGCTTAGTAGAATTGAACCTGATGTTTTTAACGGGGATTGGGTAGATAAAGGAGTTGCGCTAAGCGTTGTAAAAGGTGTTTCAGTTGGTAATACACATATAGGAAAAGCTCGATCAGTAGGATGGTATACATGGATTACTAGAGGCTATGTGGCGTCAGTTGGTGCTACAGGGGGGGAAGCAAGAGTTACTAGCCAAAGGTTTGAGAGTTGTAGAAATTACACATGTGATGATACGTGTAGAGAGGAGATTAAAAGAAGAACTGAGGAAGCGAAAAAATATCCAAAGCCAGATCCAATTTATATTCCACCGTCTTCTCAGTGGTTTAGTGGATTTTAATATTTATTGAGGTTATCAAATGAAAAAAAGTGTTTTAGTTTTAATGGTGCTATTAATCTGTTCTTGTTCTAATACAAAGAATGTTATGAATGATATTAAAAATAATCAAGAGGATAAGCATAATGTTGAAATTAATGTTTTAAGTGATAATGAGAATTATGAAATAGCTATTAGCTATAAAGATTCAAATCCAAAATTATATATTCAGTATCTAACAGAAGCAGCTCAAGAAGGAGATCCAATAGCACAAGATGAATTGGCGGGCGAATATGCATTTGGAGAAAGACTAGAAAAAAATCCTAATTTATATTTATATTGGGAGGAAAAATCTGCTTTACAAAATTATAGTTTGGCTCAATTAAATTTAGGGTTGTCCTATTTGTTAGGTACGAATGGGTTAAAAAAAGATAATTTAAATGCAAAAAAATGGTTAAATAAGGCTGCTTTAAATGGTGAGGAGGTAGCGCAAGAGTATTTAAAAAGACTTGAAAATGGTGAATTTAACTCTAAATAACTTTACATTATTTGTGGGTGTCTTAAATTATTATAGGTATTATGTTGAGATATTTTGATCATAGTTTTTTTTGATGATATGTAATTACTAGGGTGTGTCCTCATTTGGCTTTGCACCAAATAAATATACAGGCTATACGAATCATAGATTTATAATTGCGTGCCAGTTTATCAAATCGAGTTGCAATAGCACGGAAATGTTTTAATCTCGCAAAAGCATTTTCAACTAAATGTCTTAATTTATATAGATATTTATCAAATTCCTTATTCGATCTCTTACTGTTTGATCTCAATGGAATAATGGGAATCATATTCTTGTTCTTGGCATATATTCTAATGTGCTCAGCATCATACCCCTTATCAGCAATGAGATAAGTTGCCTCGTCTACCGTATCAATCAGTTGTTTTGCAACTTGACTGTCGTGGACGTCACCCTCAGTGATTTTAAAATCAATCGGTAATCCATTCACGTCGGTTGCAAGATGTATTTTTGTTGTTCGTCCACCGCGTGATTGTCCAATTGCTCTTTCGAAACCATGCCGAGCTCCACTTGCATGTTGATGCACGCGTATGTAGCTTCCGTCAATGAATACCCATTCTTGATCCAAGATGCCTCGTAATCTAAAAAAAATTTATCCCACAATCCCTTGCTTGCCCAACGATTAAAGCGATTGTAAGCAGTTTGCCAAGGACAAAATTCTTGGGGAATATCACGCCATGTGGCGCCTGTACGCAGTTTCCATAAGATCGCTTCCATGATATTTCTACTATTCTTTGAACAGTAACAACCGTGTAATCGCATAGTATCTTGAATTTGCTGCCAGATATCATCGGTGAGAAGAGTACGTGCCATTGAAAAAATATAGAAATCAAAAGAGCTTAAAGGAGGATTTTAAGTATTTAAAACCAATTTTTCAAATGAGGACACGCCCTAAAATAATTCTTAAATGGATTTCTTAATGAGGCAAAGAAATCTATTCAAGAATTATCAATTTCGTATGATTGAATAATTGGTGAGTATACTAAGTTGGAAATTAGTATAGATAAAAGTGGAATTGATTTATCGGGATAGCTTTATTAAATTATCATTAAATACTTATTTGGTAATATAATATTGGTATGAATAAGTCTGCACCTAAAATTTATTATACAATCAATCATCATATAATTAAGTTTTTATTAATAAGGAGAAACCTATGATGTTTTTTTAGATGGTGATGTGGTTTTCTATGATAGTTCTTGGGGGAGATTAAAAAATAAAAAAATACAAAATGGTAAGTCTGAGCAGTTGTTTTTACCATACAGCTATAGAGGGTTTGTAAACGTAAAATCAAAAGGGAAGATTATTAAAAGAATTCCTACTCAAAAATCAAAAGATTCAAAGTATGCTGGACCATTATTGTATTCCAGTTCTAATTTTAAGGACTTTGTATTAGGAAGGAAAAATAATAGTAAAGAGGAGATAAATATCAGTTCTCAAGAAGAAATGAAAAAAACTGTTACAAAACTAATGAATGAAAATAAATACAATAAGGTATTGCAAGATGCTTCAGATAATAGATTGGATGGTTATCTGATTGAAATAAAAGATTATCCAGGTATTGAGGAAAAAATATACACAAGTGTGGACTTTCTAAATATGGAGGCTAAGTCTTGCCGACACTTTATATTTGAAATATTAGCATCATTTAATTTTGATGCAAAGTATTTTCCTGCTGGAGCTTATGCAGCTGAAAATTTTTGGTATTCTAGAGAGAATAGGAAGCTTGTTTTAACTACTATTCTTATTCCTTTAATGGAGGGGAGGGATAAAAATGGTAAGTTGCATCAATTAAAATTCTATTTAAAAAGATCTAAGACTGGAAAGCTACTTTTGATATTCCAAGGTAGAGCTGTTTGGAAAAAATATATGAATTTAACTACTATTTCAGTTAATAATAAGAAAGTAACTATGATTGGTGGAATCTATGAGTTAGCACATGATCTAAAATCAAATTTACAAACCTCTCCAATTGTAGGAGCAATTAAAACAAGTGGTAAAATTATTACCACTGCTGTTAAAGGATCACCTTTCGGATTATTTTTAGTGGCCGCTGCTGATACTTTGGAGTGGATACTTAATGATAACCCTGATAAAAAACTAAGCGAACTTTTCGGACAAATTATTATTGACTTCTCAAAAGCTCTAGTTGCTGGGTTGGCGGCTGTGATTGTCGGTGTAGCTGCAGTAATACTTGGTGGTAGTGCTTTAGTTGTAATAGCAGCAGGTGCAATAGCTATGTTAGCGGCATCTTTTTATTTAGAAAAAGCAGATGCAGCTGGATTAGGAACAAGTGGTGTACCTTGGGCACAAATTTCAAAAGATCAAACGGAAGCAATTTGGGAAACTATACGTCAAAAAATTATAAAAATTAGCGTGGAAAATACAAGTAAAATTTCTAATGAGAACCAAGAATTTAAGTTTGAGCCAATAATATGAAAAATATTAATAATGTAAAATTAATTCCATACAATGTTAAGTCTGATATTCAATTGGCTACAATGTTTTGTTATTTTACTGTAATTTTGTTTTTTAATATTATGTTGTATTTATTTGGTGATAATAAAAGCTTGCTATTGTTTTTGAATTTTTCATTTTTAGTTGTTTATTTTCTTTCATTTGTTTTTTTTAAAAAAACATTTTTGGTTTTATTTAGAGATTGGTATTCGTCTTTTTTGGTTTTTCTTAGTTTTGTTTTTATGTATTTTGAGTTTGGTTCAAGATTTTTTAATATATATTTTCTTTTTTTATTTTTCATTATTTATTTTTTATTTGATTTATTTTATTTAATGAAAAAAAATGGAATGATTATTTTTGATGCTATTAATTCTTCATTTTTTGGTCTTGAATTTGATTATAAGAAAAGAGAGGATTATCGTTTAAATAAACTAGTAATTAATAGGAGTTTTTTTCATAAAATATTTTATTTTTTTGTGATTGTTTTTTTTATTTTTGGTTTTGTTTTTGGAAAAAATCTTCCTTATGTTTTTTTTGGCGTAAGTAGTTTTTCTAATGGTGGTAATGATTCTTTTTATGATTTTGGCTTATTTCTAATTGGATCTGTTGTAACATTTTTTTGTGTAACTTATGTCAATATTTTATTTTTATTATATTTTATTAAATGTGTTAAAATAAGGTTTAAATAATTTTATTATCAAGAGGTTAAAATGATTTTTTTAGGTTGGGTGTTATTTTTAAAATAATAGTGGAATAAAAATGATTATTGATTATTTGAAAAATTTATTATAATTGTTGTTTTGATGTATGTAATAGGACTCCCGATTTTTGGGTTTATATGTTGTTACTATAAACATGAGGAAAACCCCAACTATTTTAAGCTGTTTTTAACAGAAAGCAGGTAAATTTTTTCTATATTAATTATCAAGAATATATAGAAAAGAAATGAACAGGTGTGGTTTATATTATGGGCAGTAGTTTTGGGTTATCTGCATTCCATTACGAGAGCTTCGGGCACATATCATCGAAGACGGCATCCTAAAACATACCTTTGTGATTGGCTTTCCAATGATTAGAATATTCCGTACCCAAGGTTTATGGGCTTTTATTTGTCATTTTATAATGAAAGGACCAGAAGAGCTTTATCCGAAACCTCACCCTATGTATGGGACAATTGATACTTTTAAACAACTGATTTATTGTCAAAATGTTCAAGGCGCAAAAGAAAGCTGGAAAGAGACCTGGAAGCTATTTCGGATCATTTATATCTATAATTGGGTTCCAGTATTATTTTTTTATCCCTTTGATGTGTGTAACTTTGTGGCGCGAAGAATTTTATTGTATATCAAACCATTGCCCGTTTGGCATGATGCTGTCATAAGAAAAAATAAAATGAATTTAGAGCGGCCAGAAGAAATCAGTGCAAAAGATAATTTTGAATTTACGATGTTTAAAATGATGGATAAATAAAAAGCCCCTCAGGGCTTTTTTTACATCTAAAGGACTTAAGGCAACTGCTTAATCGGACTGCCACCCAACGCCTGCATTAAAGTTACATAAGCATTATATTGACTCTGTTTGGTTTGAACCAAAGACAGTCGCGCATTACGTGTGGTTTCTTGTGCATCAAGCAAGTTTTTCAACGCAATGGCACCATTTCGATAACGTACTTCAGTCAAACGCTCAGTCTTTTCTGCAAGCTGTACATTACGCTCTTGCAAAGCAACTTGTTGACTTAACTCAGTACGATTGGATAGCGCATTTTCCACATCGGCAAAAGCCTGATACAAGGTCTGACGATATTGAATAATAGATTTTTCATAATCCAAATCACTAATCGCGAGGTCTTTCTTCATATCGTTATATTGCAAGAAAGGCAAACTTAAACTTGCACCCAAAGCCAAAGCAGGGTTTTGTAATAAATTACTCAAAGAGGTACTACTCGAGCCTAAACTGCCAGTCAAACTAATCGAAGGGTAGTAACTCGCTTTCGTTGCATCTTTATTTGCCAAAGCTTTACGTAATCTTAATTCGCTCGCTTGTAAATCTGGACGGCGAGACAACAACTCGGCAGGTAAACCTGCTGCAATCGTCGGTAATGCAATTCGAGGTAAACGCTGTGGCTCAGCAATATTCAGTTGCTGTACAGGCTGATGCAATAACACAGCCAATGCAGTACGTGTTTCCACTTTTTGTTGGGCAATTTGGCTTAAGGTCGCTTTTTGACTTTGTACAGATTGTTCCGCTTGCGTTAGATCTAAACCTGATACGGCGCCAGCTTTGTATTGCACCTTGACCAAGTCATAGGTTTTTTGCGTACTGGCTAAGTTTTGCTGTGCAATACTGTAGCGCTCATTTAAATAGCCGAGCTGCCAATATAGATTAGCTGTTGTTGCAATCAAGCTTTGAGCAGTGGCTTGCAGGTCTTGTTCAGTTGCTAAAGCTTCCCATTTTGCGGCCTCTGTCTGGCTAGCCAAACGACCAAATAAATCTACTTCATAACTAACACCACCGTTGAGTGACACACCTTTTGATGAATCATCACCTGAGTTAAGGTCAAAGTTATGTCCAGTTGAAACACTTGAGCTCACGCGTGGCCCTTGTTTATTTTCAGCCAAACCTGCTTGTAGTCGAGCTTGCTGTAAATTAATACCTGCAACAGCGAGGTCAGTATTGGCAGCTAAAACTTGATTCACCAACTGGTTTAATTGAGCATCATTAAACAATGTCCACCATTGGTCAGCATACGTATCGGCATGAACTTGCTGACTCATGGCTTTCGCATTTTGAAATTGCGTCGGGATTTGTGTTGCAGGAGCTTCATACGGCGTCTTAACCACAGCGGCACAGCCGACTAGGCTACTTCCGAGAATGAAGGCACTTGCAAGTTTAGTTAAGGTCATTTGCATCATTATTTCCTTATTCGCGAGAAAGCGCATCGACAGGGTTAAGCTGTGCGGCATTACGTGCAGGAATAAAGCCAAACACAATACCAATCATACTTGAGCAGACAAATGCAGCAACAATAGACGTCGTTGAATAGGCCATTTGGAATGTTCCACCGGCAAAATGACTAATCAATTGTCCAATACCTAAAGATAATAAAACCCCAAGCACACCGCCTAAGATGCACACCAACACCGCCTCTATCAGGAACTGTTGTAAAATGTCACTTTGACGGGCACCCACGGCCATACGTACACCAATTTCTTGAGTACGCTCAGTCACAGAAACCAACATAATGTTCATGACCCCAATACCACCGACGATCAATGAAATCACCGCAATTGCAGAAACTAACAAGGTCATCGTTTGCGTAGTTTGTTGAATGGTTTCACGGATACTATCGGAGTTTTGTGTAAAGACATCTTGCGCGCCATGACGTTGCACCAATAAGTTCAATATGGCGTTTTCAGCAGCGGCACTTGGATATTCATCTTTCACTCGGACAATGATGCTGCGTACATTCGACTGACCTAGCATACGACTCATGACCGTTGAATAGGGCAAATACACATTCAGGCTATCTGAGTTGCCCATCATGCTTTTTTGTTCTTCGATCACGCCAATGATACGGCTTGGTACACTGCCTAACAAAATCACTTGACCCACAGGGTTGGTGCCATCTGCAAAAAAGGTATTTTTAGTATTACTATCAATCACCACATCTTGCGCTTGCTCAGTCACACTTTCTTTATCAAAAGGCTGACCAGAAGCGAAGTTCATTCCTTTGACATAGAAGAAATCTTCACTCACACCATTCACTGTGGTTGAAGCCTCTGTATCTTTAAAACGTGCTGTAACAGATGAATTGACTGAAGGACTAACGCCATCGACATAAGGCTGCTCAGCAAGGGCTGTCGCATCGGCTGGAACCAATGTTTTGACTTGGGAGGATCTGGAATTATCACCAAAGCCTCGACCTTGATACACCGTGATGGTATTGGTACCTAAACTGCTGATATTTTCTAAAATTTGCTTTTGTGAACCATTCCCAAGAGCCACAACAGAAACCACAGAAGCGATACCAATAATGATCCCGAGCATGGTTAAAAATGTACGCATACGGTGAGCATTCATGGCTAAAATCGCCATACGGAAGGCTTCACCTAAACGATCAACGGCTGAGCGCCAGCTCGAGGTTTTTTTCTGTGTGTTTGGAACGAGTTGTTGTTTTTCTAAAGGTTCATCATCTGTTTCAGGCACATTGGGCTGATCTGAGATGATATTACCGTCAGAAATTTCAATAATTCGCGTCGCATTTTTCGCAACATTATGATCGTGAGTGACCAATATAATAGTATGACCTTTGGCATTGAGTTCGCGCAAAATCCGCATCACTTCAATACCACTATTCTTATCCAATGCACCGGTCGGTTCATCGGCAAGAATAACATCGCCACCATTCATGAGGGCACGCGCAATCGACACACGTTGTTGCTGACCACCCGAAAGTTGGCTCGGACGGTTTTGGGTTTTTTCACCCAGTCCTAAGTCAGTCAGCAGTTGCTTGGCACGTGCATTGCGTTCGGTTGCATCTGCACCGGCATAGATTGCAGGAACTTCGACATTACCAGCAGCATTTAAATCACCGAGTAAGTGATAGCGCTGGAAAATAAAGCCAAAATATTCACGGCGTAACTGTGCCAGTTCATCTGGTTCAAGTTCACGGGTTTCACGCCCCTTGACTTTGTAGCTGCCATTTGTGGGTTTATCTAGGCAACCTAAAATGTTCATTAGGGTAGATTTACCAGAACCGGACTGACCTACAATTGCTACCAGTTCACCTGGGTAAATCTCAAGATTGACCCCTTTTAGAATCTGGACTGTGCTTTCACCGGCAGGGAATTCACGAGTCAGATTCTTGACCTCGAGTAGAGGCGTCTGATTTTGACTCATGATTACATTCTCATTGGGCCGCCAGCACCACCACGGTTGCTGCGTTTCGCTGAATCATTTGAAGTATCAGAACCGTCGGCAATCACGACTTTGTCACCCTGTTTTAAGCCACGGATCACTTGTGCGGTCACACGGTTATTTAAACCAAGTAATACCGGTTGTGGTTGCGCAGAACCATCCGCTTGCAATACACGCACCATCGCAACGCTCGCTTTACCTTGTTTGACCAATGTTTTTTCAGCTTCAGTCAGTTCTAAACCTTTAGGACGGTGTGGATTGTCTTTGTTCGATCTAGCTTCTGCGTTGGCATTTTTATCAGCAGATTGACCATCGGTAGACGTATTATTTCGGCTACGTTGTGGACGGTTCGAGGTTTGTACGGCTGCAGCAGGGACAGTCAAGACATTCTTCGCCTCATCTAAAATAATATAAACTTGAGCAGTCATATCGATACGCAATTTGCCGTCTTCATTCGGGACATCAAATAGCGCATTGTAGTAAACCGCAGTACTTGAAGACGAAGAGGTATTGCTGTTGCTTTCGGTGTTGATTGAGTTCGGCGCAGGTTCAACTTGGCGCAGGGTTGCATAGTGTTTTGTTTCACTGTCGCCCAACGTCGTAAAGTAAACACTTTGACCTTCTTGGACTTTCATCACATCAGCTTCAGAAATTTCAGCTTTAATGGTCATGGTGTCGAGCTTTGCCAATTTCACAATGGTTGGCGCACTTTGGTTGGCGTTTACGGTTTGACCTTCTTCAGTCACAATTGCCACGATGGTTCCATCCATTGGTGCAACAATTTGTGTATAGCCTAAGTCTTCTTTTGCAGTCGCTAAAGTTAAACGTGATTGTTCGATTTGTGCATTAATGGCTGCAATATCAGCTTGCGCAGTTTTATAACTTGCTAGCGCAGATTCAAGTTCTGCACGACTAGTCGCATCTTGAGCGTACATCGCTTGCTGACGTTTATATTCAGCATCGACTTTGGCTAAATTTGCATTTTTTACTGCCAATTGCGCTTGTTGATTTTTAATACTGGCTTCGGCTGTTTTAAGGTCATTTTCCTGACGTACCGAGTCAATACGGGCAATCAGCTGACCTTGTTTCACTTCATCACCGAGTTGCACATACATCTTTTTCACCTGACCAGAAACCTGTGCACCAACACTCACCATTTTGGTTGCTTCAAGCACACCAGTTGCGAGCACTGAGTTTTCAATGTCACCACGACTCACTTCAGCAGTAATATATTGCGGCTGAGTTTCTTTAGGTTTTAGGAAATGCCATGCAGTGACAGCGATTGCCAAAGCAACGATGATGGCTACGATCAATTTTGCTGGTTTTATTTTTGGCATGATTGGCAGTTAAAAGTTTATAAAGATGATTGAATTATAAGATTTAAATACGGATAAATTGTGAACTTTTTGAACAAATAGTAATGATAATTATTCTTTTATACTGCAATGCAAGTTATTACAGCCTTTTCATTAGACTAGAAGAGTCTGCGCCCACACAAGCTGGCAATAGCTTGTTGTACCAAGTGCTCAGGATTTTCATGACCTAAACCTTTTATTGACGCGTCTAAACGAAGTAATAGGGCAGGCCACGTCAAAAACTCATTGGCATTTAAACGGCGTAAAGCTTGTTGATACAGCCCGACCTTGGTCTTCCAAATGCCAATTTGTAAGGCATTTTGTGGTTGCTCAAACAGTTGCATCAGCAAGCGCATTTCCTTGCTGATACTCCATAAAATGAGTGACATCGGCTCACCAGAGGCAATCAAATATTGAAAAATTTTAATTGATTGCGCCAAATTGCCTTGCAGCATTGCATCATTTAAATCATAGGTGGTGTAGCGTGACTGATCTTGTAAGCAAGAGTACAGATGATCAATCTGAATCATTTCAGCTTCAGGAAAAGTATCTGCGACACGCATTAAACTATTTTTTGCAGCCAGTAAATTATGCTCATGATGCTGCTCTAGCCATTGCCAAGCATCATTGGCGAGTTGAATGCCGAGCTTTTGCGCCTCGGTGGCTAAGATTTGCTGACGATCTTTAGGATAGTTTGCAGTCAGTGCAACATTGACCCCATTGGCATCAATGGTTTGGAAGAAACTGGTCTTTAAACTCGCACTGTCTTGCTTCGGCATTACCACGAGCAGCAAGTTGCTTTCATTTTGCTGCAAATAGCTTTTTAACAGTTTTAGCCCATTGGCATCGGGTTTAATGCTGCCATGTGCCTCAATTGCCAGTTGACTAGAAAATAATGACAAGCTGTTTAACGCATTAAAGACATTTTTCCAGTCCGCAGCAGAGCTAATGTCATAACGTTGACGCTCGATTTCTCGAGCGTTCCAACTCTTACGAAATGCATCGAGGAGATTTTGTTCGAGTAATGGCTCTTGACCATGTAGCACCCAGGTACCTTGCGCTTCATCTACACGTTTTAATGCCTGAAGATAGTCAAGTTTCATAAATCAAAATTACTCAGCTTTGGTCGGTGCAGTTAGTGGGTTTGCTTTTGGTAAGCGGTTTGATGAAATTTGGCGCACGATCTGTTGTGCAATGTCATCAATAATCACTTGTTTTAAATATTTTTCTTCTTGGTCATCAGTGTTCACGGTTGCTACGTCGTATTGGTAGCTACGTGTTGCCATCAATGTACGTGGTTCTGTCACAGGGTTACCTTGAGCATCTTCAATTTGGAACGTCACATTCAAGCGCAGTAAAGTTTCAACCAATTTACCATTGAGTTCTAAACGTCGTGGAGTGTAATCCAACACATGTAAGACATAGGCATTTTGATTATTGCTCAATTGCACGCCTGCAGAACCTAAATAAATCGCTAACTTTTCATGTAAGTCATCCGTATCTTCAGGAAGTGCCAATCGCATATTGGAATAGGCTACAGGTACAGCAGCAGGGTTGGTGCCTTTTAAATGAAAACCACAACCGACCATGCCTGCGCTCAGGCCCATAGTTAATACAATTGCAGCAACACGTTGAACCAAGTGCATAAAGTGTCCTCTGTTTCCCGAAGGGATAATGTTGAAATCCTGTGTGGATTGTAAAGTCAAAGCCCGTTGACTCGCAACGGGCTTTGTTTGGGAATTGTTTTTTAATCCCTCCCGACCTCCCTTTAAAAAAGGGAGGAGATCCGATTTTTTGTTGGGAGCGGGAAGTCCCCCTTTTATAAAGGGGGATTTAGGGGGATTAAATTAAACCACCAAATTCACTAATTTATTCGGCACCACAATTTCTTTCTTGGTTGGACCAGTCAAGAATTGTTGAACTTCAGGTAATGCTTTTGCTTGCGCCAGAATGTCATCTTTAGAGGCATCGACAGACACTTCTAATTTGCCACGAAGTTTACCGTTCACTTGCACTACAATCGTTTGTGTATTGCGAGTCAGCGCAGATTCATCTACCGCAGGGAAGCGTGCTGATGTTAATTCGATACCAAACTCAGCCAATAAGGTTTGGCTTAAATGTGGTGCAAACGGAGCAAGTAAAGTTAGAAGGGTTGTGATTGATTCACGTGCAACGGCAACGTCATTGTCATCTTTCGCTTCAAACTTATTGTTTGCATTCAAAAGTTCCATCATCGCAGCAATGGCGGTGTTGAAGGCATGACGACGAGCAATGTCATCACCCACTTTTTGAATGGTTTCGTGTGTTTTACGACGCAAGTCTTGTGCAGCGGTAGATAGTGTCGCTTTGTCGATGTTTGCAGCAGAGTTACCTTGTTCAAGGAAACCAGTTGCTAGGCGCCATACACGTTTTAAGAAACGGTTTGCACCTTCAACACCAGCGTCAGACCATTCTAGTGATTGATCTGGTGGTGCAGCGAACATCATGAATACACGTGCAGTATCTGCGCCGTATTGATCAATAATCGCTTGTGGGTCGATACCGTTATTTTTCGATTTCGACATTTTTTCTTGACCGCCAACCACGACGTCTTGACCATCACCTTGATATTTCGCAGAAATGATACGGCCTTTTTCATCACGTTCTAAATCGATGTCAGCAGGGTTAAACCAAGTCTTCTTACCTGAATCAGCTTCACGGTAGTACGTATCAGCCAACACCATACCTTGTGTTAAAAGGTTAGTGAATGGTTCGTTACCTTGAACGACGCCTTCATCACGCATCAATTTGTGGAAGAAGCGTGCATAGAGTAAGTGCAGAATCGCATGTTCAACACCACCGATGTATTGGTTCACAGGTAACCAAGTTTGACCCGCTTCAGGTTTCACCATACCGTCAGTGAAATCTGGAGATGCATAGCGTGCATAGTACCAAGATGATTCTACAAAGGTATCCAAAGTATCTGTTTCACGACGAGCATCGCCACCACAGCATGGGCAAGTGGTTTCATAGAACTCAGGCATTTTGTTGAGTGGATTGCCTGAACCGTCTGGAACCACGTCCGTTGGCAATACAACTGGAAGTTGTTCTTCAGGTACTGGAACCTGACCACATTTTTCACAGTTGATCATAGGAATTGGACAACCCCAATAACGCTGACGAGAAACACCCCAGTCACGTAAACGGAATTGAACTTTTACATTTGCAAGCTTTTGAGGCTCAAGTTTTGCAAGGAATGCATCGAATGCGCCTTGGAAATCTAAACCGTCAAATTCACCTGAATTCACCAATTTACCTTCTTTAGAGCCATACCATTCTTGCCACTCTGTCGCAGAGAAGTCGCTATCATCTGCGCCTTTCGCATCAATCACTTGCTTGATGGTTAAGCCATATTTATTCGCAAATTCGAAGTCACGTTCATCGTGTGATGGAACCGCCATCACCGCACCTGAACCGTAAGACATCAAGACGTAGTTTGCGATCCAAACAGGAACTTCTTCACCTGTAACTGGGTGCTTAACTGACAAACCTGTTGCCATGCCTTTCTTTTCAGCAGTCGCAAGGTCTGCTTCAGCAACAGAACCCATACGGCATTCTTCAATAAATGCAGCAAGCTCTGGATTGTTTTCCGCAGCTTTAAGTGCCATCGGATGTTCTGCTGCAACCGCAACATAAGTCACACCCATTAAGGTGTCAGCACGAGTGGTAAATACAGTTAAACCATCTGCGTAAATATCTGGATTCGCTGAAGGGAAGGTGATTTCCATACCCTGTGAGCGACCAATCCAGTTACGTTGCATGGTTAAAACTTGCTGTGGCCAGCCGTCTTTTAATGTTTCTAAATCGTCAAGTAATTCTTGCGCATAGTCAGTGATGCGGAAGTAGTACATTGGAATATCACGTTTTTCGACCAATGCACCAGAACGCCAGCCACGACCATTTTCAACTTGTTCGTTTGCTAAAACAGTTTGGTCTACTGGGTCCCAGTTCACTGTTGAAAGCTTACGGTAAATTAAACCTTTTTTATAAAGCTGTACGAATAACCATTGTTCCCAGCGATAGTATTCAGGTGTGCAAGTTGCAAATTCACGATCCCAATCTACAGAAAGACCTAACTTTTTAAGCTGATTACGCATGTAATCAATGTTTTCAAAAGTCCATTTTGCAGGAGCGACTTGATGGGCAATCGCCGCATTTTCAGCAGGTAGGCCGAAAGCATCCCAACCCATGGGTTGTAGCACAGTTTCACCTTGTAAACGGTGGAAACGGCTGATCACATCACCAATGGTGTAGTTACGCACATGACCCATATGCAGTTTGCCACTTGGATAAGGGAACATAGAGAGGATATAACGACGTGGTCCTTCTACTTGGTCGGCAACTTTAAAGGCTTTGCGATTTTCCCAGTCTTGTTGGACTGTAGGTTCAATCGCACTGGCTTGATATTCAGGGTCAATGTGAGTAGTCATAAACGTAAATAGAAATAACGGTTAAAAAGTTTGTGCTACAGCATAGCGCAAAATACGCCTAGAGTGAATTTTGCGATGCTGTGTAGATGTAAATAATTTAAGTCGATATAGCAGGACTTTGGCATGAATTATTGTGCTGCGGCAGCTACCGCTTGAGCTTGGCGGAGTGCTGCATTGGCTTCGCGTTGTTGTTCTGCTTGTTGCTCATTTTGTTCATTCGACTGTTCGGCTTCACGTGAAACCTCTTCTTGGTTTTTTGCTGGAGTTGATTGCGTAGTCGTTGTTGCGCCATAGGTATTTACTTTACCTTTACGCTGCGCATTTTTTGGCGGTGGCGTGGTGGTGTAATGCGTTGAACCTTTAGCATCCACCCATTTGTAATATTCTTTCGCTGAAAGGTCCAAACTGGTCAGGCAAAACGCCATGCTAGATAAAATACAGGCAGTTCGTGCAATCGTCGTCTTCATCATAAATTCAGTCCCAAAGTTATAGTGATCATGCAAAATTATGCTGAAAATTTTGCGCTTTTTTGACAGCAGAATCTATGCATTTTTTAGCACAAAGGATAAAAGGGGCATCGCGTGGGATGAGTAACTTTGTGAATGATGATTTGTGAATGATGAATTGTGGAATTAATAAGCAATCAAAATATTGTGTTTTTATCATTTAATCCATGCCTTAAGTTGAAAGTGAGGCAATTGAATTAAAAACCCACAGCAATTCATTTAATTTATTTATTAGATTTATAAAAGTATTTTATTAAATACATGCTAACTGGTTATAAATAAACAAACTACAAAGAATGCAAAGAACGGGAGTGTGCTTAAAAAACAAACGGTCTGTAAGTAATCAGAAAAAAGCCCATTTTTAAACTTGACTTTAATGGTTGAAACTACAAAAATGCTGTCTTTAGTTTTATATGCCTTAGATCGATCACCCTTCGAATGAGTGCATTTTAGCAATGGACTTCTTCTCTAGCCGAGAGGTTGAACAAAGCCAACAAAATATGTTTATCCCAACATGTTTTAGACCCCATATTGCTCAAACAGCAAGCAGGTCAGATTTTTTTCTTATTGCTATGAAAACTATGAAATTTGTGTGCTATAACAGAGCACACAGTTAATGAATTAACCACGACAAATGCCCTCCATTTGTGCGTGAAAAAAGATTAGGGTGAATCACGTTGGAACTTTTATCTGGTGGTGAAATGCTCGTACGCGCTTTAGCGGACGAAGGCGTTGAACATGTTTTTGGATACCCAGGCGGCGCAGTACTGCATATTTATGATGCGCTATTTCAACAAGAAAAAATCAATCATTACCTAGTGCGCCACGAGCAAGCTGCTGGTCATATGGCTGATGCTTACTCACGTGTCACAGGTAAAACAGGTGTCGTACTGGTGACATCTGGTCCGGGTGCAACAAATACCGTAACTCCAATTGCAACTGCCTATATGGACTCAATCCCAATGGTGATTTTGTCAGGTCAGGTTGCAAGCCATCTTATCGGTGAGGATGCGTTCCAAGAAACGGATATGGTTGGTATTTCGCGCCCAATCGTAAAACACAGCTTCCAAGTACGTCATGCAAGCGAAATCCCTTCGATTATTAAGAAGGCATTTTATATCGCTTCAAGTGGTCGTCCGGGTCCTGTTGTCGTTGATATTCCAAAAGATGCAACGAATCCTGCAGAGAAATTTGCTTACGAATATCCTGAAAAAGTGAAAATGCGTTCGTATCAACCGCCGCATCGTGGTCACTCAGGTCAAATTCGTAAAGCAATTGATGAATTGATTCATGCTAAACGCCCAATTATTTATTCAGGCGGCGGTGTGGTTCAAGGCAATGCTTCTGCACAGTTGACAGAACTTGCACATTTACTGGGTTATCCAGTAACCAGTACCTTAATGGGTCTTGGTGCGTATCCGGGCAATGATGAACAATTCATCGGCATGTTGGGTATGCATGGTACTTACGAAGCCAATATGACGATGCACAATGCAGATGTGATTCTGTGTGTGGGCGCGCGCTTCGATGACCGTGTAACCAATAATCCAGCGAAATTCTGTCCAAATGCCAAAGTCATTCATATTGATATAGACCCAGCAACGATTTCAAAAACAATTATGGCGCACATCCCAATTGTGGGTGCAGTAGAGCCTGTATTGACTGAAATGTTGGCTCAATTAAAGCAATTGAATGTGTCTAAACCAAATCCAGAAGATATCGCGGCTTGGTGGAAACAAATCAATGAATGGCGTCAAGTTCATGGTTTGAACTATGATAAACCAACTGATGGTTCAATGAAGCCACAGCAAGTTGTTGAAGCGTTGGATAAAATTACCAATAGCCAAGCCATCATTACTTCAGACGTTGGTCAACACCAAATGTTTGGTGCGCTTTACTACAAATACACACGTCCACGTCAATGGATCAACTCAGGTGGTCTAGGAACCATGGGTGTAGGTTTGCCATATGCTATGGCAGCAAAACTTGCCTTCCCAGATCAACAAGTAGTGTGTATTACTGGCGAAGCATCGATTCAGATGTGTATCCAAGAACTTTCTACATGTAAGCAATATGGCTTGAATGTAAAAATTCTATGCTTGAATAACCGTGCATTAGGTATGGTTAAGCAATGGCAAGACATGAACTACGAAGGTCGTCACTCAAGTTCTTATGTTGAGTCACTTCCTGACTTCCCTAAATTAATGGAAGCGTATGGGCATGTGGGTATTCAAATTGATCATGCAGATGAACTCGAATCGAAGCTTGCTGAAGCAATGGCGATCAATGACAAGTGCGTGTTTATTAACGTGATGGTTGACCGTTCAGAGCATGTATATCCAATGTTGGTTGCTGGCCAGTCAATGAAAGATATGTGGTTAGGCAAAGGAGAGCGCACACAATGAGACATATTATCTCTGTACTTGTAGAAAACGAAGCAGGTGCGCTTTCACGTTTGGTAGGTTTATTCTCTCAGCGTGGTTATAACATTGAGACATTAAACGTAGCGCCAACAGAAGATCCGACGCTTTCGCGTTTGACTTTAACCACGTATGGCGATGAGCATAAAATTGAACAAATCACCAAACAACTCAACAAGCTTGTCGAAGTTGTTAAAGTTGTTGATTTGTCTGAAGGTGCTCATATTGAACGTGAATTGATGTTAATTAAAGTCAAAGCACTCGGTTCAGCACGTGCCGAAATTAAACGTACTGCGGATATTTTCCGTGGACAAATCGTAGACGTAACGCCAACGACATATACCATTCAAATCGCAGGTACAACTGAAAAGATAGATGGTTTTATTGATGCCTTAGCTGAAAATACAATTCTAGAAGTTGTACGTTCAGGTGTTTCAGGTATCGCACGTGGCGAAAAAGTTTTAACTATCTAATTTTATATATTCACCTCACTCCTATGGGTGAGGTACTTGAAACGTGAATAATCAAACAGAATCACGGTATCAAGTTAAAGGAAACGAAAGCATTTTAGCGGAGACAGCAATGCAAATTTTTTACGATAAAGACACAGACTTATCTATCATCCAAGGCAAAAAAGTAGCAATCATTGGTTATGGTTCACAAGGCCATGCTCATGCGCTTAACCTTAAAGATTCAGGCGTTGACGTAACTGTAGGTCTACGCGCTGGTTCTACTTCTTGGAAAAAAGCTGAAAATGCTGGTCTTAAAGTTTCAGAAGTTCCTGCTGCTGTAGCTCAAGCTGACTTAGTTATGATTTTGACTCCAGATGAGTTCCAATCACAACTTTACCGTGACGTAATTGAGCCAAACATCAAGCAAGGTGCAACGCTAGCATTTGCTCATGGTTTCTCTGTTCTTTATAACCAAGTTGTTCCACGTGCTGACCTTGACGTAATCATGGTTGCTCCAAAAGCGCCTGGTCATACTGTACGTTCAGAATTCCAACGTGGTTCAGGTGTACCTGATCTTATCGCTGTTCACCAAGATGCTTCTGGTAATGCACGTAACGTTGCGCTTTCTTACGCTTCAGGTGTTGGTGGTGGCCGTACTGGTATTATCGAAACTTCATTCCGTGAAGAAACTGAAACTGACCTTTTCGGTGAGCAAGCAGTCCTTTGTGGTGGTGCTGTTGAATTGGTTAAAATGGGCTTCGAAACTCTTGTTGAAGCTGGTTATGCACCAGAAATGGCTTACTTCGAATGTTTACACGAACTTAAATTGATCGTTGACTTAATGTTCGAAGGCGGTATCGCGGACATGAACTACTCAGTATCAAACAATGCTGAATATGGCGAATACGTAACTGGCGTTGAAGTAATCAACGAACAATCTCGTGAAGCGATGCGTAATGCGCTTAAACGTATTCAATCTGGTGAATACGCGAAAATGTTCATCCAAGAAGGTGCGTTGAACTATCCTTCAATGACTGCTCGTCGTCGTCAAAACGCGGCGCATGGTATCGAAGTAACTGGTAACAAGTTACGTGCGATGATGCCTTGGATCCAAGCGAACAAAATCGTTGATAAAGAGAAAAACTAATTTCTTGAATCAATTGATTTGAATACGAAGACCCACTCATTTTGAGTGGGTTTTTTAATATCTAAAGTTACGTGCCTTAAAAATAGAAAAGCATGCTTTTCTATTTTTACGTACCTTGGATCCAAGCGAACAAAATCGTAGACAAAGAAAAGAACGAAGTTCTGATATCTAAGTCAAAAAGCCCTTGTTTTTAACAGGGGCTTTTTTATCCCTTATAAAAGACGGCATCAAGGCTACGAGCCTCAAATGATGTAAGCGATGCTTTCATCATTTTCGCGCCTTGGATCCAAGCGAACAAAATCGTTGATAAAGAGAAAAACTAATTTCTTGAATCAATTGATTTGAATACGAAGACCCACTCATTTTGAGTGGGTTTTTTAATACCTAAAGTTACGTGCCTTAAAAATAGAAAAGCATGCTTTCATTCCTTACGCGTCACACAGAATGGTGTGCTGCCTCGTTGTACTTCGTACAAAACAGTGTTTGTACTCGTTCATACTTTGGATAGAAGTGAACAAAATCGTAAGCAAAGAAAAGAATTTATTTAATTAATTATCTTTTGAGTTTTATGCTACAAAAAACCCAATATTAGCGTGGGTTAGGATAATGATTTTATATAAATATGTGAGTTTTGAAGCTGCTTTAACGATTTTAAAAACAAAATCTCTAGGTTTTTCAGATTTAGAAGATTTTAATGACCCATTTGAATGCACTGGTTTTGGTTTTTATGATTTGGATGTGCCGACATCCCTAGCAATAGGGGCATTCCGTAATCGGTTTTCTAGAAAGTATGTGATTTTAAGTTTGACTAGAACTGCTTTAAATCCACTCATGTGGTCACATTATGGGGATAGTTACAAAGGTGTTGTGATCGGAATTGACACATGCAAAGCAGGTTTTGAGTGTGATATACAGATGGTGATCAATTTATTATTCCTTCAACAAAAGGAGAGTTGAGATATTTAAAAACAGCGCCGAAGCAAGCCAATGTGGCAAGTGTTGAAAAATTAATGTCTGTAGGAAATTCAAATATTTTAAATTGGGATAATGAAGAAGTTTTAATAAAGCATGGTTTGCTTTATAAAATGCAGGAATGGGCATACGAAGAGGAAGTACGTATTGTAAAGAATATTAGCGATGCTCAATTCGGGTATCACTTTTCTACAAAAACACATGCATATATCAATGACCAACTTTGGCAAAGAGTCCAATTGCAAACGCGTCCAATTTATACATTAAAATTGCCTGAAGAAGCCTTTGTTGAAGTATATGTTGGGAAAAATGCATATATTGATCTTAGAAGAAAGCAAGAGCTTGTGAAGCCCGTAATTGATCATAAGGTAGATCAGTTTGAATTGCTGAAAGATCTATGTATTGAATCTAATATTGGTTTGAAATGTATTTCATTAGATTTGGAAACATGGGCTTTAAAAGCGACTCCAATTTAATCTGATAGTTTGAGTCGTAGGTAGTTTCAAAACTCCTATATTTGTGTCATCTGTGTTGAATTTAGGTTGTGATAGAGTAGGCATTATTCATGCTGCATGGAGTGTGTAATTGCAATGAAAATATCAAAACTCTCTCTTTTACTCGCTCTTTGTCTACCTGTGGTGAGTTTTGCACAAGATGCAGATATAACACTGTCTGAGTTAAAGCCTTTACCTGATGTTCGCATATCCATGCAGCGGATGCTTCGCTCGACTGAAGGACGCTATTTCTTAGATTTGTATGCTGGCATATGGAATCCGCACGGGACGTTGACTGATCTGCAAGAGCCCAAACAAATTAACTTTAAAGGGACTCAAAAAGCAGATTTTATTGACTTGAATTCAGTCAATGTTGGGACGGAACAAAGTGCTGCAGCAGCTTATCGATTGGCAGGTACATTGAATGCAAATACAGGCTACTTTAAAGCTGAACTGACGGAACAAACGGCACCACCATCTACAAGTTATCTACAGTTTGAACCTGCGTTTAAAGCTGCAGATAAACCTATCCTGCTGTTTAAGTTTTATGGGGTGCAATCCGCAGACCAACCTTATGGGAAGTCTCTAAAACGCGTAGATGTGGTTAATAAATCAAATGGCAAAGTACTACAGTCATTACAAGGCTTTAATGCTTTTGGGAATAGTATGGGATTCTTAGATGTAAACTTTGATGGATACTATGATGTTGTACTTTCAGATACCTCTGATGGTCGAAAAATAGAAGATAAGCGATTTATTTATTGGATGTACAATCCTAAAACGAAGAATTTTCAACGCTCACCACAATTGGAAAAAATTGCTGGCTTCCCAAAATTAAAAGGAGAGTTGCAGCAGATCGACTTTGGATCAGGTCAAATCTTTCGAGTCGATCAAGGATTGCTTTATCCAGTCAGTGAGTAAGTTAAATTTTAAAAAGCCCCATAACTTGGGGCTTTTTTTATTTATAGAATTTTCTAAAGATGAATGTAGATACTTTTAAATGAGGTAGTCAGTATTTTGAATAAAAAATCAAAGTAAAAAGAGGGTTGAAAGAGAGGGACTGAATTTTAACATACATGATATTTCATGTAATAAATGAGATTCTAAAAATTTGAAAAACAAAAAACTGAAATTTAAAGAAAGAAAATATGATTTACAAAAGCTTAACATTGGAAACTAAGACGTGTTTCAAAACCTGTAATTTAATACAAAGGCTCAGTATTTGGTGACGTAATTCTTGTATTGCGTTTCAAAAGACATACCTGAAAGTAGTGATTATACATTCGAGATTCTATTTAAAAATAAAATTTAATCGGCCTTTACTATTAATATAGTTGAATATTCAAATATTATTGGTTTGTTTGAAAATTATTTTGAACTATTTCACAAATATTTGGTGAAATATGTAACAGCCTATATTATTTTTAATGTTACTAAATTTAATAAAAACAATAAGATATGTTATACCAAAAAATAGGGATATGAAAAAAATCCCCAAAATTTGGGATAAAGAGAAAAATTAAATAAAAATATAAAAATTAAAAATATTTAATATATTACAACCACATAATTTAAATATTCGTAAAAAATAATATTACATGAATATTCGTGTGAATATTCCGCATTAGGTTCTTTTTTTCTCCACATGATTAAGAATGAATCAGCACCTAGGGAAAGTAAGATTAATTAGTTTTTCTTAATAAATATCCTTTGATGCACATACTAATAAATCTCATATGAGAATGGAGAAGTGAAATGTCTACATCTAAAATTTTAACCGCAGTACTATCTGCAACATTGTTCGTAGCACTTCCAGCAACATCTGCAATCGCTGGTGGTAAAAAAGAATCTAAACAATGTGGCGGTGCGCCGTGTGAAGGCGAAATCGACATAAAGTTACAGATTCTTAAAGCATGTGAGCTTTTGGTAGGTAAAGACATCAAACTCGTTGAAGACAGTTATACGGGTGCTAGTGGCTTTACAGTTACAACGAACACTCCATATACATTAAATCTATCTACGCTAAACGCGGGTTCAAGTGCAGATACTTTTGTAAAACATGAAACCACTAGTGATAAAGTATTTACAAAAATCACGACTTCAAAAGGTGGTGTGAATTATCCAATCGGTTCTACACCTGTAGCTGGTATGAGCGTTGATAACTTTGCTGTATCTGTAGCTCCAAAAAATACAATTTCAGGTACTCAACGTGCTGGTACATACAAAGATACTTTATATATCAAAGTAGCTTACTAATCCAAATTTAGGGAGTTGATTCTACACAGTTAGGGTCAACTTCTTTTTATTTTTGAATTGATAATAATATTTAAATGTACTGGGGTGGGTATATGAAAAGTTTATTCAAAGTCGTTTCATTTAGTTTAATGACTTGCTTATTGAGTCCTCAAATATTTGCAGGTATTTCAATTAGCCCTGTGCAGTTATATTTAACCGATAAATCTAAACAACGCAGTGCGACATTTACTTTGGAGTCGAAAGGGGATGATGAGACACCACGTATTTTTGAGGCTCAAGCATTTAAATGGACTCAAAATGCCGCAGGGGAAGATGTTCTTTCACCTGAATCCAATATTATTATCAATCCGAAGAACTTTATTTTAAAACCAAATTCAAAACAAATGGTTCGTGTGGGTTTTACTCAATCTGTAGAAAGTATGAACCTACAACAAGAAGAAGCATGGCGTATTCTTTATACTGAGCTACCTCAAGTGACGAACTCTGAATCGAAAATTGCACTGTTATTAAGTATTAATGTGCCATTTTTTGTCGGCAAACAAGAACCCGCTTATTTGAAATTTATTGCTAAAAAATCGAATGGTCGCACCATTATTCAGGTTGAAAATTTAGCAAAATCACACATTCAAATCCAAAAACTTTATGTCATCGATAAAAGCAAGAAAACAGTCGCTGAATCTTCCGATATGAAATATTTATTGGCATTAGGTAAAAACCAATACGACATCGGGAGTGTTTCTTTACAAGGCGCTAGTAATTATAAAGTCGTTGTGGAAACAGATAAAGGTGACACTCCTTTGGAGTTTAATTTAGTTGAGTAGTGGCTATGAATAGAATTACATTGCTTCTATATTGTATTTTATGTGCTAATTCTGCTCATGCAGAAGCTGTTGATATGCCTGATGATTTATTTCCAACCAGTATTTGGGTAAACGAAGTAGACCGCAAGAGCGAAGTATTATTACTGACTGAAAATAACAAGTTTTATATAGAGTGCGCAGATCTTGATAAGCTGCAAATTAAAGTAGAAATTCTGAAACGACATGCAACTAAAAATTCATTTTGTTTGGTAACGGATCAAGATATTCATTCTGGATTTGATCCTCAATTGCAAGCTATCAAAATTAATCTTCCATCAAAATATTTCTTTGGGCTAGAAACGGATGCCTTAATCAGTCAGCCGATGCCTGCAAATTTTGGTGCATTTCTCAATTATGAAATGCACTTTGAAAATAACACTCAACATAATAATTTTGGTGTACTGCCTGAACTTGGGGTGTTTAAAGACAATTGGATTTTAAGAAATAATGCCTTTTATCGAAATAATAAAGGGGATGATTATCGTGAAGAAAAATTTGTAAGGTTAAATAGTAGTCTTGAGTTTGATTTCTCCAAAAGTGCGACCAAGCTGATTATTGGTGATACGACCTCTGCCTATAGCGCATTAATTCATGGTGTGCGATTTGGTGGTTTGAGTTTTGGTACAGACTATACGTCACGTCCAGATTTTGTGTATTGGAATATTCCAAGTCTAAAAGGTAGTGCAGTTTTACCTTCGACTGTTGATTTATATATTGATGGCGTAAATATTTATCAGAAAAAGATTTCACCTGGAGATTATAACTTACAAACAGGTGCCAATATTGAAAGTGCAGGTACAGCGCAAATGGTTGTACAAGATGTCTTGGGGAATACCACTGTTCGAAGCTTCCCGGTGTTAATTAGTAGTAAATTGCTCAAAGAAGACTTAAATGATTACAACATTTCATTAGGGAAACTACGCTTCAGTTATGACGAAGAAAATAGTGATTATCGCGATTTTTTCAGTTCAGCCTATTGGCGTAGAGGTGTCACCAGTCGTACCACGTTGGGTGCAAGTGCTACCTATAGTGACAAAGTAAAAAATGCAGGACTGCTATGGACGCAAGCGGTCAATCGATGGTTTGTTTTAGACAGTATTTTTTTAGGCAGTAAAACCGATAATGACGATGGCTATTCTGCAGGTTTGGCTATTAGTCGTAATTTCGGGAAACTCAATTTTGGTGTGAGTTCACGCTACGCTACAAATGATTATCGGGCGTTAGGTTATGAAGATAATCATATTTTTCCAAAATTTGAAAATATGGCGTATTTGAGTTTTGCTAATTTCCCATTCTTTCAAAATTTAAATCTGAACTATATCGAACAAACCCAGTATGAATCTAATGATCCTTTATTTGAATTAGAGGATCGCAAAATGCTCACAGTGGGTGTGAGTCGCGAAATCACACAGAATTTAATGTATACCGCCAATTATTTTAAAGAATTTGGTGATAGCGATGACTCAGGTGCTTTTATTACATTTTCTTATAATTTTGGTGGTGGTAAACGTATTCAGGCTGATGCAGGTACCAATAAATCCGGCGGTGTACGTTTCATCCAAAATGCATTTGGTGAATATGGTGCAAATTATGCGCTAGGTGTGGATTATCGTAATGATGAAACGGTATTAAATGCCTATAGTGGTTTGTCCACTAATGTTGGTGATTTAACCCTAAGTCATCTCTATAGTGAAAATGATTCAACAACACAGGTTGGCTACCGTGGCGCTATGGTGTGGTTGGGTGGTCAATACGCATTGACCAGTTTTGTCGATAATGCTTTTGCTTTAGTGAATGTTGGTGGTCGTGAAGATATTGATGTCATGCGATCAATGTCTCCAGTCGCGAAAACCAATAAAAAAGGCTATGCCTTTGTACACGATATCGTTCCTTATATTAATTACGATATTTCATTCGATGAAAACCAATTGCCGATCGAAAGCAAAGTTCCGAATGCTGCACATCGTTTAGTTGCGTTAAGACAGCGTGGTTATAACATTAATTTTTCAGTATTTGATACACAACAAATATTGGTCAAAATATTGGATGAACAAGGTCATCAATTTGTGGCAGGAAGTGAAGTTGCAATTGATACCCCAGAAGCTGATGTTTATCCAGTGGGTTCAGATGGCACGGTAATGTTATATGGTTTGGTTGAAGGCTACTACAAGTTGACGGTGAGGACCAGTGGTGGTCGATCTTGCCAAACAGCTTTAACAGTGCCGAAAAAGGTAGAAAACCAAACTCCTGAATTAATTACATTGCAGTGTAAATAAAGGAGTATTTCCAATGAAAAGTATTTTACTCATCTCAGCAGCGTTATTTAGTTCAATGACATTTGCAGCGCCGAGTCGTTGTGAAATGGGACGAATCAGTGAAACCAATATGCGCTTGGCGAATTACTATAATAGTCAAGCGGCAAGTTCATTTAGTGTCGATTGTTCCGGTAAATACCGCATACGCTTTAATAGCCGTAATTTGCAGGATACTTCGGGCAGTAGTTTTGTGACGAATGGCCCGATTAAGCTCAAAACACGGATGACTGTTTCAGGTGCGATGGAAAATCTGTGGAATGTTTCTACCGAGCAAGGCGCTGGCAAAAATAACTATGTGATTGCTGTGCGTTTGGTGGAGCGAGTGAATGCAACGACACCAGCAGGAATCTACCGCGATACAGTCTTTGTAAATATGGTGTTTTGAGTTGCTTAGCGACAAAATTTATTTCAAGCCCAAGGTGATTATATGCGGAGTGCTGATTTCGTTCATACCGCTAGATTGAAGCTTGATGATAGATATTTAGGTGAATCTTGGGCTTTAATCTAAGTAGCTTAATTTTCTGCTATGCATATAAAGTCAGAAATGAAGGAAATTTGATTTCAGCATATGCTTCCCCGAAAACTACTTTGGGTGTGGCGATTTTTTTTGCACTACGCTTGACTAAAAGTGTAAGACGAATTGAAAAATTTAATGGCACTTTGGCCACACTGGTCGCACAAACAAATGAGAGTAAATACACATTTTACACAATCATTATCAGTTGGAAATGGAAAATATTCGCTTGCAAGAGCGTATTCAAATAGCACATGACCTACATGATGGCTCAGCTCGATCATTGCGATTAATGGCATAGGCTGAGCAGAGCGCCAAAGATCTGACCAATCCACAATTTTTATCGATGTTGAAAATTTTAAGAGATGATTTACGACAGATCATTGATAGTGGTCCTAGTTTAGGCACTAAACTGCCTGAAACCCCTTTGTTATGGATGGCACCCTTTAGGCACCGTTTTAATCAGTTATTTGATGAGCTCGATATACACGCTAAATGGTCAGTTCCTGCAAAATGGGAAGTGGATGTTACTCCAATGGAATGTTTAACCCTACAGCGTGTAGCCGAAGAAGCATTAACCAATATTGTGAAGCATAGTCATGCGACCGTGGTGCAGATTCGGATTTATTATGAAAACTCGGCATTGATAATGGAAGTAGAAGACAATGGTGTGGGGTTTGATGTGGATCTGGTCAATCAAGCCGGTTTGAGTGTGGGGCTTCGTAGTATGAGTGGGCGTTTAGAGCGGATGAACGCAGATATGCAAATCACTTCTCGTGCGGGTCAGACGATTTTAAAAGTGATTAAAAATTACGGATAAATCATGATTTTGTAGAAGAAATTAGTCAATTTTTTTCAATAAACTGTCATCAAATAATCATCAAAATGCAAAAAACTGCTGCTTAAACTGTGACTATACATTTATAAGAAGCATGTAAGATCATGACAGAATCGGCTATTAATTTAGGGCGTATGCAGGATGAACCTGCGCGATTTCAGTTCCAATTTAAGCATATGCAATCACGAATGGATGTGCAAACGGTCTCAACCTTAATCCGTCCACCTCTAAAAATTGCCATTGTTACAGATACGTGGGCGCCAGAAATTAATGGTGTTGCACATTCTTTATTGCAGCTGTGTAAGGGTTTGCAGCAACAAGGCAACTCAATATTTTTAATACGTCCTGAACAGTCCGAAAGTTGTCAGGATTTTCGACCTGATCAAGAGTGTTTGGTTCGAGCGCAGTCGATTCCTAAATATTCAGGTTTACAATTTGGCTGGCCGCAACTAATCAAACTCAGTAAAGCTTTAAAAAAAGCCCAAGTCGACATTGTGCATATAGTCACTGAAGGGCCTTTGGGTTTTGCTATGCTTCAACTGGCGCGTTCTTTACAGATTCCTGTGTCCAGTGGTTTTCATTCGGCCTTTCATGATTTTAGTCGCTTCTTTGATTTAGCGTTTTTAATGAAGCCTGTACAACATTATTTACGATGGTTTCATAACAATACTCAACTTACCTGTGTACCGAGCCAAGATACTGCAGATGCCTTGCATCGATTAGGTTTTAGTTGTCCATTGGTGGTGGTGGGGCGTGGTGTGGACCATAGTCGATTTTCTCCCTCACATTATCGAGCAAAACTGAGACAACAGTGGCAAGCAGATGAACATACCCGCGTGATGCTCTATGTCGGACGGCTATCTCCTGAAAAAGAAGTGGATGTTTTAATTTCTGCCTATCGTTCGATGTTGGCCATGGATGCACGAACGAAATTGGTCATTGTGGGTGATGGGCCTGATCGTGAACGATTAATGCAACTGGCAAAATCCCTAGATGTTATTTTTATGGGAAGTTTAAGTGGTCAGGCTTTATCGGAAGCCTATGCCAGTGCGGATGTTTTTGTTTTCGCAAGTCAGGTTGAGACCTTTGGTAATGTGGTTTTGGAGGCAATGGCCAGCGGATTGCCGGTGATTGCATATAATGCTGCATGTGCCCAATTGCACGTGAGAAATCAGCAAACGGGATGGTTATGTCATTTATCTCGAACCGATGAATTTATTCGTCTTATGCAACAATTGCCGCAACGCGCTAAATTAAAAACCATGGGCATCGAGGCGGCAAAAGACGCTGCTAAAATTGGATGGCAATATCCCGTACAGCAATTTGAGCAAGCGCTATATCGCGTGGTGGATCAAGCCATGATGAGCCAATGGAGCTAGCGCTATTGGTTATATACTGGTTGAGCATCCTCATAACCAATATTCATTGAACTGTCATCAAAGCATCATTGCACTGTCAAAAAGACAACTTAAGCTGAGTCAAACACAGATCTCAACTTGTAAAAATAACAACACAAATCTAGCTCAACCCCAACATAGTCAGACTTTGACTGTAGATAGGAGATTAGCGATGAATTTTAAAAATGCAAAAACAAGAATGCTGCATCTCGATTTAAAAGGCTGTATTTATCTCAATCATTTTTCACATCAACAAGTTGTGGCTGACATATTTAAAATGGTGAGTCGACTTGGTGATGGTGTGTTTTGGTATGTCATGTTGGCGACGGTTTGGATCGTGCAGGGCATGTCTTACAGTGTACAAATCGTCTATGTATTACTGGGTGGTTCCGTCGGGACCTCGATCTATAAACTCCTCAAAAAGAAAACTGTGCGCCCAAGACCGTATCAAGTGCATCAAGTGATTCGCTTAGGTGAACGCCCTCTAGATCATTTTAGTTTTCCATCGGGGCATACTCTACATGCGGTCATGGCAACAACAGTGCTGGGCTATATTCAACCCATGCTGTTGGTCTTAATGTTACCCTTTACTTTATTGGTGGCATTATCCCGCATGATCTTAGGTTTGCATTACCCAAGTGATGTGGCAGTGGGTGCTGCAATAGGCGCTGCAGTGGGTGCGGCGATTATTCTCTGTGCACCTCTTTTGGGTTTGGTTTTATAGTTTGATGTGGACATCACAATTGCAAAATCTGGTAATAAAAAAATTAAAAGGGTTTATCACGTCCAATTGCTGAAATTTGTTAAAGTAAGCCATCATTCTATAGACGATGTTAGGAAGACCCATGGGTTTACGCTGGACAGATACCATTGATATCGCAATTGAGCTGTATGAAGCTCACCCTGATGTTGATCCGCAATGGATTCGCTTTACTGACCTACATGCATGGGTATGTGCATTGCCAAATTTCACTGATGACCCAGAAAAGTCGACTGAAGGTCTGCTTGAGGGAATTCAGATGGCCTGGATTGATGAGGCAAGTTAATCCCTACATCGAAAAAAGCAATTTTTTTGTATAGCAAAAGCAGAAAATAGCGCATTATTCGGTATAATGCGGCAAATTTTTCACGTCAAATTGACTTAAGGAGCCTCTCATGGCTATTGAACGTACTTTATCTATCGTTAAACCAGACGCAGTTGCTAAAAACCACATCGGCGACATCTTTGCTCGTTTCGAAAAAGCGGGTCTTCAAATCGTTGCAACTAAAATGAAACACTTGACTCAAGCTGAAGCTGAAGGCTTCTACGCTGAGCACAAAGAACGTGGTTTCTTTGCTGACCTAGTTGCATTCATGACTTCTGGTCCAGTTGTAGTTTCAGTTCTTGAAGGCGAAAACGCAGTTCTTGCTCACCGTGAAATCCTTGGCGCAACTAACCCTAAAGAAGCTGCTCCTGGTACTATCCGTGCAGACTTCGCTGTAAGCATCGACGAAAACGCTGCTCACGGTTCTGACTCTGTAGCATCTGCAGATCGTGAAGTTAACTACTTCTTCGCTCAAACTGAGATCGCTCCACGTACTCGTTAATTCGAAGTATTCAAACCAGATAAGTGGTATACTGCTTGTCTGGTTTTTTTATTCTCTGAATAATTCTTTGCTCAATAACTGAGCTTCTCCTTTGATCTTTAGACATGGTTTAGGTAATTACACATGAGTACTGAAGTAGTCGCTACATCAGCTGTTTCTGATGCACAGCAACAATCTCCATCCGCTCCGACGCAGCAAAATACTGTGGAGAAAGTGAATTTACTGGGCATGTCACGTCCGCAAATGGAAAAATTCTTCGAAGAAATGGGGGAGAAAAAGTTCCGTGCTGGGCAGGTGATGAAATGGATTCATCAGTTCTTCGTGACTGATTTTGCTGAAATGACCAATATTTCAGGCAAATTGCGTGAAAAACTAGAAAAGATTTGTGAAATTAAAGCGCCTGAAGTGGTGCATAAAAATTACTCAAAAGACGGTACTCGTAAATGGGTGTTCCGTGTAGGTGATGGTGCAGGTTCATTGGTTGAAACCGTGCTCATTCCTGCAGAAGATAAAACCGGCGCACGTAAGACCTTGTGTATTTCGTCACAAGTGGGCTGTGCTCTGGATTGTTCATTCTGTTCAACTGGTAAACAAGGCTTCCAACGTGACTTGAGTCAAGCTGAAATTATTGGACAGCTTTGGATGGCGAACTTCTCTTATATGGAAGATGTGCCAGTTGCGGATCGTGAACGTTCAGTGACCAACGTGGTGATGATGGGCATGGGTGAGCCACTGTTGAACTATGATGCCGTATTGAATTCAATGCGTATCATGCTGGATGACTTTGCGTATGGCATGTCGAAGCGTCGTGTGACTTTATCAACATCAGGTGTGGTGCCTAAAATTGACCAATTGGCACAAGACATTGATGTGGCCTTGGCCATTTCACTCCATGCGTCAAATGATGAATTACGCAACGAACTAGTTCCGATCAATAAAAAATATCCGTTGGAACAGTTGATTGCAGCTTGTCAGCGTTATATCGCCAAAGATGGCAATGAAAGTTCACGTAAACATGTGACCATCGAATACGTGATGTTAGATGGTGTAAATGACCATCCTGAACATGCACAGCAAATGTTAAAGCTGTTGAAAAACTTACCAAGCAAAATTAATTTAATTCCGTTTAACCCGTTCCCGCATGCGCCATACGGTCGTTCAAGCCGTAACCGTATTATTTCTTTCCAAAAAACTTTGTCTGATGCCGGTTTTGTGTGTACGATTCGTCAGACACGTGGTGATGATATCGACGCTGCGTGTGGACAACTCGTGGGGCAAGTTGCTGACCGTACTCGTCGTGCGGAGCAATGGAAAAAGAAAGTTGCGCAGCAAAATGAGATACTGCGCTCACAAGGATAATAAAGAGGCAGCCAATTGAAAAAGTTAACGTATAAGTTCACTTTCGTTTCAGCTTTATGTGCATCGGTTTTGGCATTAACAGCATGTCAAACGCCTGAGATTGGGAAAAAAGACCCAGAGAAAGCCGTAAAAATCAGAACGCAATTGGCTGTTGAACACCTGAAAGCAGGGGATTTGGACTCTGCTAAACGCGCATTAGATCAGGCTTTAGAAGTGGATTCTCGCGATTCCCAAGCCAATATGATGATGGGTGTCTTACTACAACGAGAAGGCAGCCCAGCCAACTTAGAAAAAGCAGATAGTTATTTTAAGCGTGCAATTTCAGCAGACTCAAAAAATTCTCAAGCGCGTAACAACTACGGTACGTATTTATACCAAGTTGAGCGCTATAATGATGCGATTGAACAGTTCAGCATCGCAGGTTCAACTTTAGGTTATGATCAACGTTTCAAAGCATTGGAAAATTTAGGTCGAATTTACCTGAAAGTGGGTGATGTGGCGAATGCTGAAAAATCATTCAAACAAGCTTTGCAGGCTAATCGTGATTCCTATGTTTCAATGTTAGAGTTGTCTGAAATCTTTTATTTGAATCAGCAGTTCCCTGCTGCCACACAAATGTATGAACAATTTGTACGTGCAGTAGGACAAAAAAATCAGGGTGCGCGCGCACTCTGGATTGGCATTCGAACAGCGCGTGCCAATGGCGACAATTTGGGTATGCAAGTACTGGTTAACCAGTTACGTGCTTTGTTCCCAGAAAGTCCTGAATACCAACGCTATTTGCAATTACAGTACAGTACTGAGGCCGTATGGAAGTAAATCCTAATTCACCGCAATCGAATGGTTCGAGCGTAGCTCCAAATGCATTAGGAAATGTACAACGCCCAGGTGAGTATTTACGTCAAGTACGTATTACGCAAAAACTGGAACTTGAAGCTGTCGCATCAGAACTCAATATTCCATTAAAAACACTGACTGCACTTGAGCAAGATGATTATAAGTCATTGCCTGAAGCGACCTTTATTAAAGGTTACTACCGCACTTATGCCAAATATTTAAAAGTTGATGCAACCAATATCATTCAACGTTTTGATGATATTTATGCCAACGATACGGGATTGTTGCCAAATCACGCGTTAAATAATTCACCGATTAAAATAATGGGTAAATTACCTGGTTCTAATCGTGACCGTAATCGTAAATGGATCAAACGTGGTCTGATTGCATTGGTGGTGTTGGTGGTCATTGGTGCGATCGTGGCGGCGATTCAGGGCATGACCTCGGGCAGCGATAATGAAGACGCTGTGACCAATGATGTCGCTTCAGAAGTTCAAGTCCTCGACATGAATGGCGGAAATGCAGCGGTCAGCGGTGATCAATTGACATTGACCTTCAGTAGCCCAACTTCAGTACATATTGTGGATTCTACGGGTAAGGTGTTGGCGACAGGTCGTCAAGCATCGACGCTCAACTTAAGCGGTGAAACACCATTCCAAATTCGTTTGGATGATGCAACAGCAGTGTCATTAAGCTTAAATAATGAAAATATTTCATTGTCACCATATACCGTAAACGGCAAAGCAGATTTCCGTTTATCACGTTAAGGGACAACAGAGCAGACTGAACAATGATTGAAAATCCAATTAAGCGCCGTCCAACGCGTAAAATTAAAGTAGGTTCGGTGTATGTCGGTGGTGATGCGCCGATCAGCATCCAAAGTATGACCAATACTGAAACCTGTGATGTCGAAGCGACCGTGGCACAGATTCAGCGCTGTGTAGACGTCGGTGCGGACATCATGCGTGTTTCTGTACCGAGTATGGAAGCTGCTGAAGCTTTTGGTGAAATTCGTAAACGTGTGCAAGTGCCATTGGTTGCCGATATTCACTTTGATTATAAAATTGCTTTACGTGTTGCAGACCTTGGTGCAGATTGTTTGCGTATTAACCCGGGTAATATTGGCTCAGAAGCTAAAATTCGTGAAGTGGTAGCTGCTGCACAACATAATGACATCTCTATGCGTATTGGTGTCAATGCCGGTTCACTGGAAAAAGATATTCAAAAGAAATATGGTGAGCCTACAGGTCAGGCTTTGCTTGAATCTGCAATGCGCCATATTGATATTTTAGACCGTTTAAATTTCCATGAATTTAAAGTGTCAGTCAAAGCATCCAATGTCTTTCTGACGATGGATGCGTACCGTTTGTTATCTAAACAAATTGATAACCCATTACACTTAGGTGTGACTGAAGCAGGTGTCTACCGCACGGGTTCAGTCAAATCTGCTATCGCTTTAGGCGGTTTGTTGATGGAAGGCATTGGTGACACCATGCGTATTTCATTGGCAGCAGAGCCTGAAGAAGAAATCAAAATTGGCTTTGATATTTTAAAATCATTGGGCTTACGTTCGAACGGCATTAACTTTATTGCATGCCCAAGTTGTTCGCGCCAAGAGTTTAATGTCATCAAAGTTATGCAAACATTGGAAGAGCGTTTAGAAGATATTCGTACCCCAATGGATGTATCGGTGATTGGTTGTAAAGTAAATGGTCCGGGCGAAGCCAAAGAAGCCGATATTGGTGTAGTAGGTGCAAGTCCGCGTTCACTGGTGTATCGTAATGGCGAAAAGAGCCATTTAATTGACACAAATCAGTTGGTTGACGAAATCGAAGCGATGGTTCGTCAACGTGTTAGCGATCTTGAAGACGCTAAAGCTAAAGAGATTATTCGCACAAGTTTTTCTGAGTAGATCATGAGTTCAATCGTCGCAATCAAAGGTTTTAATGACATTCTCCCTACGCAAAGTCCTGCATGGAGACGTCTAGAACAGCATCTATCTAGCCTGATGGATGCTTATGGTTATCAGCAAATTCGCTTGCCGATTGTGGAGCAGACTCATCTGTTCAAACGTTCTATTGGTGATGCAACGGATATCGTTGAAAAAGAAATGTACACATTCTTAGACAAAGGTAATCCGCCTGAGTCTTTGACTTTGCGTCCAGAAGGAACAGCAGGGTGTGTGCGTGCAATGCTTGAACATAACTTACTTCGTGGTGCTACACCGCGTGTATGGTATGTTGGCCCAATGTTCCGCTATGAAAAACCACAAAAAGGTCGCTACCGTCAGTTCCATCAATTTGGCGTAGAAACCTTTGGTGTTGCAACACCAGATCAAGATGCAGAATTGATTTTAATGACTGCGCGTTTGTGGAAACGCATGGGCGTTGCAGATAAAGTTCAATTAGAACTCAATACTTTAGGTGAGTCTGATGAACGTGCAGCTTATCGTGCGGCATTGGTTGAATTTTTAGAGTCACATAAAAATGACTTAGATGAAGATTCTCAGCGTCGTCTCACCACAAATCCACTGCGTATTTTGGATTCTAAAGATGCAAAAACACAAAGCATTTTGGAAAATGCGCCAAAACTTCACGACTTTATGGGTGAAGAAACGTTGGCTCACTTTGCCCAATTGCAGCAGTATTTGACTGATGCTGGTATTGGTTTTGTGATCAATCAGAAATTGGTTCGTGGTCTCGACTACTACAATAAAACGGTCTTTGAATGGACAACTACACACTTAGGTTCTCAAGGAACGGTATGTGCTGGTGGTCGTTATGACGGTTTAGTCGGTCAGCTTAAAGGTAAAGCAGACCAGTCTGTGCCTGCTGTTGGTTTTGCAATGGGTATGGAGCGTTTGCTTCTTCTACTTGAACAAGTGGAAGACAATACCCCAGTGCGTGACTGTGAGCTATTCTTGGTTTCAGATCCTGCAACTCAAGGTAAGGCATTGGTCCTTGCTGAACAAATTCGTGATCAACTTGAAGCAGCGGGTAGCAACATTCGCTTAAAAGTTGGTTCACAAGGTTCAATGAAATCGCAAATGAAAAAAGCCGACCAATCAGGCGCTTTATTTGCTGTGATTTACGGTGAACGTGAGCAAGCAGCTGGGCAAGTGCTGGTGAAAGAGCTAGCGATTGCAGAACAACACGAAGTGAATGTGGCAGACTTTGTTGCCTTCATTATCGAAAAAATTTCTTCAAAATAATCCCTATAACATAAGGAAAAAGGTAATTTCATGAGCGCATTGAGTGAAGAAGAACAACTTGATAATTTAAAATCGTTTGCTAAAAAATATGGCTCTGCCATTGTTAGCGGCATTTTAATTGCGTTGATTGCCTTTTTCGGATGGGAATACTGGCAGAAGAAAACTTTGGCTGAATCACAAATGCAAACAGCCAAAGTCCAGCAGTTAATGGATGATGCTCAGTCGGCGACGGGTGACGCTTTTACACAACTTTCTGCGACTGCAGATAAAATTGTAAAAGAAGCGCCAGATTCGCCACAAGCCATCCAAACTCAGTTGCTTATGGCAAAATTGGCGTATGATAAAGCGGATTATGCCAACGCTGAAAAAGCTTTGAAAAAAGTTGAAAATTCAAAAGTTGATGATGCAGGCTTAGTTCAATTGGTGAAATTACGTTTGGCGTATGCACAATTGGCACAAAAGAAATTTGATGAAGCATTAAAAACTTTAGAAGCGGTTAAAGAACCTGCTTTTCAAGCAACTGCAGATGAAGCCCGTGGCGATGTCTATGTTGCAAAAAATGATATCGAAAATGCAAAGAAAGTTTATCAAAGTGCATGGGAAGCTTTGGTTGAGCGACAAGAAGAACGTCAAATTTTACAAATTAAACTCGAAAGTGTAGGCGTTTTAGTTGATGATCCTGAAATTGAACGTCCGATTATAGATACACAAGTGGAAGCAACTGAATGAATAGAAAATACAAAATTACCTGTGCGCTGACAGTTTTAACACTTGCTTTGGCTGGTTGTGCAAATAAAGGAAAAGTAGAAAAAGTAAAACCAAATCCTTTACCAAAATTGGAACAGGCAAAAACTTTAGCACCTGTATTTTCAAACAGTGTGGCTTCAACTGAAGAAGCAGATCCACTACGTTTACGTATGGATGCAGATAATGGCGTTGTTTTTAGCGTAAATCCTAATGGTGAAGTTCAAGCCTACAAAGGCAAAGAGCGTTTATGGCAGAAGAAAATCTCTAAACAAGGTTTGACTGCAGGTGTAGAAGCAGCTGACGGAATTGTGGTTGTGGGTAATGCAAAAGGTCAATTATTTGCATTAGATCAGGCAACAGGTGAACAAAAGTGGACAGCGCAATTAACCGGTGCGTTACTTTCACCGTCGTTGATTCAAGCAGGTCGCGTTATTTCAGTTACCAATGATGGTACGGTATACGCAAACGATGTGGCAGCGGGCCAACAAACTTGGACCTATAACTTGCCAAATGTGCAGTTTAGTTTACGTGGTATGGCAGCACCGGTATCACTCGATGCGCGTCATGTTCTCATTGCTTCTTCAAATGCCTATATCTATGTGATTGATGCATTGAGCGGTATTCCGAAAATGCAGCGTCGTGTTGCAGTGTCAGACGGTCGTTCAGATGTACAACGTCTCATTGATATTGACGGTGAACCGACTGTAGCAGGTCAATTTTTAATTACCACCAGTTACCAAGGCCAAGTGACAGCGCTTGATCTTGCCTCACAACAAGTGATCTGGAGCAATGATGCGAGCAGCATTCAGCGTCCTGAAGTTGCGGGCAATGGTGTCTTTGTGACACAAACTGATGGTAAAATTGTGGCTTACGAAATTACCACTGGTCAAACATTGTGGGAAAATGACCAATTGCTTAATCGTAATTTGAGTAACCCAGTGATGTTAGGTCAAGACCTTGTGGTTGGTGATCTGGATGGTGTACTTCACTTAATCAACCCAGCGACAGGTGAGTTGGTTGGTCGTTCTAAAACTAGTGGTGAAGTACGTTCACTACGTGTGATTGACAACCAATTATATGTGTCGACACGTAAGGGTGCATTAAGCATTTGGCAGAACCGTTAATTTTTCTGCGGCTTATGTTAAAATAAGCCAAACCGTATTTTTAACGCGGGGGATTGAATCATCAATGCCCCGTGTTTTTATTTATTTTAGGCATTTATCCTATTTCCATTCTTCCTAAGCTTTCTGATGTTCAGACCAGACCAAACTGGCTGATCTGGAATAAAGGTTAATCTATGAAACCCGTAATTGCGCTCATTGGTCGTCCGAACGTCGGAAAATCAACGTTGTTTAACCAGATAACCAAGAGCCGTGATGCTCTCGTTGCTGACTTTGCCGGTCTGACTCGTGACCGTAAATATGGTGACGCGACTTATCAAAATAAATCTTTCATTGTCGTTGATACTGGGGGTATTGGCGAAACTGAAGGTGGTATCGATTCGTACATGGCAGAACAGTCAAAAACTGCCATTAATGAAGCAGATATTATTGTCTTCGTGGTCGATGCGCGCGCAGGCCTATTGGCATCTGATGAGCAAATTGCACGTGACTTACGTACGCTAGGTAAAAAAGTTTATCTTGTTGCCAACAAAGTTGATGGTGTACATGCCGAGGCAGCTTTAGTTGAATTCTTTAAATTGGGTATGGGTGAACCACTTCAAGTGGCTGCCAGCCATGGTCGTGGTGTTCAGCAAATGCTTGAAGAAGTGTTAGCTGAAGTGCCTGAAGATGAAAGTGAAGAACAACACGATAAAGACACAGGCTTACGTTTAGCGATTATTGGTCGTCCAAACGTGGGTAAATCGACTTTAGTGAACCGTTTGTTGGGTGAAGACCGTGTGGTTGCATTTGACCAACCGGGTACAACACGTGACTCGATTTATATTCCATTTGAACGTGATGGCCGTAAATACACATTAATCGATACTGCGGGTGTACGTCGTAAAGGTAAAGTGGACGAAATGATCGAGAAATTCTCGATTGTGAAAACTTTACAAGCGATGAAAGATGCGCATGTTGTGGTAATTGTTGTCGATGCACGTGAAGGGATCGTTGAGCAAGACTTGCATTTGATTGGTTATGCGCTTGAAGCAGGCCGTGCGATGGTGATTGCCATCAACAAATGGGACAACATGTCTGACTACGACCGTAAACAATGTAAATTAGATGTTGAACGTCGTTTTGACTTTATTCCATGGGCAAAAATTCACTTAATTTCTGCACTTCACGGTACAGGTGTTGGTGATCTTTATCCATCGATCCACCGTGCTTATGATTCTTCTCATTTGAAAGTATCACCTGCGAAGATTACTCAAATCTTGAATGATGCAACTGATGCACACCAACCACCAATGGTTCAAGGTCGTCGTATCAAAATGCGTTATGCACATATGGGCGGACAAAATCCACCGACGATTGTGATTCATGGTAACAAAGTCGATAAAACGCCAAATGACTATCGTCGTTACCTAGAAAACGTGTTCCGTAAAGTTTATAAACTTGAAGGTACGCCAGTCAAAATTGAATTTAAAACCTCTGATAACCCATTTGAGGGTCGTAAGTCGCAAATCGATGAGCGTACGGCGGCACGTAAACGTCGTTATGTTCAGAAGTTCAAAAAAGCGGAAAAGAAATTCAAACGCTAAGTTTAGATGAGCAAAAAAGCCTGCAGATATGCAGGCTTTTTTATTTCACTTTATGTATCTAAAAAATGTAGAAATTAGTTTTTGCACTTTTTAGCTTGGCGGTAAATATCAATATTATCGAGGTTAGCTTGAGCAACTTCCAGGGCTTGCTGTGCGCTGCTGCTATCCTGTTGTGTATTTTTATTGCCAGAAAAAGCTGTAGCAAATTGTCCCATACGCGCCGCTGTTTCTGATTGACCAGAAAATGCGGATAGCGCGTTGCCAGCAAGGCCTGCCCATTTTGAAACTTGATTATTTTGCTGTGCTGACGCTTGGCTTAATGCCAGTTGCGATGCTTCTAATGTACGTTCAAAAGTCTTACGTTCAACGCTTAGATCAGTGCAATCTAAGGTTTTTAAATAACTTGTGCTATAAACACTATTGTTGGTTTGGCTAGCTTGATTGAAATTTGAGGCATAGCCACGGTCTGCTTGAGCCACAGCATAGGCAGCTTCTTGACGGCTTTGATTCATACGTGCTTCAGCTTGGTCCATAATCGCGCCATTTTTGGCACCCATCACTGCAACGGCCGCATCCAATAAACCTGCTTGAGCGAAACATGGTAGGACGCAAAGTGAACTGATTAACGTGATTTTTCTTAGCATCTGGTTTACCCCGAGTTTTAAATTAAAGTTATAAGAATCTAGAGTATTTTACCTAATTAAAGATGTATTTGAAATATTTATTATACTTAAGTATTTGAATATATTTATAATATTAAGTATTTCTTAATTAATATTATATATTCTTAAACTGGGTTTTAAAATTTAGCTGAGTCAAATGACCGATGCGCTCATCTCTATGGTAGTGTATTTTGTGTCGGGCAGTCGCATAAAATATAGCGTCATGGACGTAGTGTAAAAGATATTGGATCAATAACTTATGGCGAAAATTCAGCTTGAATATAGTGCAATTACTGACTTCTTTGTGGAGCCGCATGGCTTGAGTCGTCAAGAGGTAATTGCCGTGCGTAAACAAGCCATTTACCAATATCGCAATCAATTACTTGCGCAGCGGCTTAATAGATCAGTTGAAAATTCAGATTTTTCAAAGTCTGCGTTTGGTAAGCCTTTTATTCCTGATTTGCCACATTTTCATTTTAATCATAGTCATAGCCAGCAGCATTATGTTTTGGCCAGCAGTGAAAAAATCGCCAATATTGGTGTGGATATTGAGGATTTAAATCGAAAAGTTCGTTTTGATGCGATGGCTCAACATAGCTTTCATCCCGAAGAATTACTCAATTGGGAGAACTTTGAGCATGATCCTGATTTTTGGTTTAAAGTTTGGACCACCAAAGAGGCGGTACTTAAAGCATCAGGTTTAGGGATTCGAGTGAACCTGAATGAACTGAATACGCAGTGTCATCCTGAGCAGAATGGTGGGATGTGTAGCCATCCCGCAATTGGCACTTTTGCTTATCAGAATATTCAACTGCCGCATGTCATGTTGACGGTGGCATGGCAAAGTGAACAATCTTGCCGAGGCTTTCATTTGCCTAATATTGAGTTGAATGTCTTATAAATCGGTATGAAATAAAATCATCATGAAAAAAGCCCTGTTCTGGCTGAACAGGGCTTTTTTTGAAAATCAATCTAAACTAGCTTTAGATTAGATTTTGCATTTTTTAGAACCTTGGTAGATACCAATGTTGTCGATGTTTGCTTGAGCAGCAGATTTGTTCGCTTGTTGAAGTTCAAGGTTGCCTGCATCAGAAGTATCTTGCTCACCAGCCAAGCTGTTTGCAATGTTGCCTGCACGAGCAGCTTTTTCAGAGTTACCACCGAAAGCAGCAAGAGCGCCACCCGCTAAACCAGCAAATTTGCTCAATGATTTGCCTGGCGCTTGAGCAGATGCTTGGATGTTTGCAATGTTTTTGTCAGCAGCTTCTAAAGAGCGCTTAGCATTCGCTTTTTCAACAGCAAGAGTTGCACAATCCATCGCTTTTAATTCTGAAGATGCGAATTGAGTTGTAGCAAAAGCAGAAATTGAAATAGAAGTAACAGTTGCAAGAACAAGTAATTTTTTCATGAAATAATTCACTTTTATTGTTAGAAAATAAACGCCCGAAAGTAATGGGCGGGTGAATATTATTCAAAAAAAGGAATTTTGTCCTGTTAAAATGTGACAATTGTGTAACTTTGTGTAATTTGCGTACAAATATGATTGCAAAATTAAATGATTAGTAACACGTTGCTATTTGGGTTTGTGTGCAATCCAAATATTACTTAAGCGGTTGACAAACTGCGGGCTAAACTTCGATAAATTAAATAAAAATTTAGCTTTCATTCCCACAGGTGTATGTGTGGCCATTAAGACCGTATCCTTTTTTTGTACCAAGGCATAAATTTGCTGAGCGACATCGCTCGGTTGAAGGTTCACCCCCATTTTCTTAATGCTTTGGGCATCCATGTCTTGCACCATCGCGGTTTGAACAAATAAAGGCATCACATCTAAAACGCGAATATTGTATTTTTGCCATTCAATATCCAAGCTTTCAGTGAACCCGCGGACAGCAAATTTAGATGTAGCATAACTGGCTAAATCCGCTTGTCCATAAATTGCTGAAGCCGAAGAGAGGTTAATCACACGAGCAAAATTGCTTTGTTTTAAATAGGGAAATGCCGCATAGCAACCGTTTATCACCCCTTTGACATTGATATCAATCGTACGGTGGTGTGCAGACAGTTCCGTATGTTCAAAGCTACCTGAATACAGAATTCCGGCATTATTGACTAAGATATTCAGCTGACCTGCCCATGCAACAAATTCAGCTAAAGCGCTTTGCCATTGCTCTGGTTGTGTTACATCTAAATGTCCAGCTTTGGCATGGCTACTGAGTTCGGCAGCTAAGGAGGTAACTTGAGATTGGTTAATGTCGTAGAGCCCAACTTTATATCCTTGTTGTATGAACAGTCGTGCAATTGCTGCGCCAATCCCTTGTCCTGCACCGCTAATAAAAATACTTTGCATGTTATGCTTCCCTGAATTGAGTTGCTCATTCCTTGAGTGAATTTTGAGCATATCAAATTCTGTAATCGAAACAATGTACTGATGAGTAAATAGCTGGAGTTCACATGGAACAATTATTAGCAGTGATGAAAGAATTACGTGAAAAATGTCCATGGGATCAAAAGCAAACCCCAGAAAGTTTGACTCGTTATGCCATCGAAGAAGCCTATGAAGTTGAAGCGGCAGTTCGTTCAGGTCAGAGTGATGATGTACGAGATGAACTGGGGGATTTATTACTACAAGTGGTTTTTCAGTCGCAGATGTATAGCGAACAAGGCGCATTTGATTTTCAAGATGTGGTGCAAGCCATTACAGATAAATTAATTCGCCGTCATCCCCATGTGTTTCAGGCAGAGCAGTTCTCAGCACTCAATGCGGATGATGTGGCAACACTATGGAAACAGATTAAACAACAAGAAAAAGGAGGGAAATTAGCATCAAGATTAGATGAGGTTAAACATGCTCCTGCATTAAGCCAAGCAGATGAAATTCAAAAAAATGTGGCGAAAATTGGCTTTGATTTTCCAGATATTGAAGGGGCTTATGGCAAGCTTGAGGAAGAGCTAGGGGAATTAAAAGAGGCATTAGCAGGCAAAAAATCCGACGAAATATTTGATGAATTTGGTGATTGCTTATTTTCTCTAGTGAATGTTGGACGTAAGATTGGCATCTCAAGTGAAATGGCACTTTTAAGTACCATTCATAAATTTAGAAGCCGTTTTGCTTATATTGAAGCACAGGCCACATTACAACAAAAACATGTAGAAGACCTGTCTCTGACTGAAATGGATCAGTTGTGGGAACAGGCAAAACAACAATTAAAACAACAGGCTAAATATGTACCACATCCTAAAGAATAAATACTTTACGCAACTACTTGTCTTGGTTTTGAGTTTAATGGCAGATTTAACTTTTGCGCAAAGCCCTTCGGGCTACGCGGAATGGAAAGCCATGCAGCAAGCTCAAGATCAGCAATTAAAAAAGCAATCTGAGGCCTCGAAGTCCAAAGCGACAACTGCACCGAGCAATACCAACTATTATTTGTCACGACCCAGCACTCAGCAAAATAGCCGATCAGATCAAGTACGCTTAAATACAGCCTCAGTTGATGAACTGCAAACATTACATGGGATTGGTCAGAAAAAAGCAGAAGCCATTGTGCAATATCGTAAAAGTAATGGCTTATTTAAAAGCATTGATGATATTCAACAGGTTAAGGGAATCGGTCCTGCGCTGTTTGCTAAAAATAAAGCAAAATTGGCACTTTAAGTGAAGTGTAAAAAAAAGAATTAGGTTAAGCTCAGCTTGGGCATCGAGATAATCAAATTGCCCTTTGATTGTGTTAGAGATATCATTAGCGACATCTTAAGAATTTTACGTTCAGACGTAGGAGACAGCGTCTTTTGCAAACTTTGCGCGCGTCCAAATGTGGTTTATCAACCGCACAATTACCTTCTTCCATTTTAGATGTGATTGATGCCTTAACTAAGGCAGGCTATGAAGCTTATATCGTGGGTGGCGGTGTCCGTGACCTAATGTTGGGTCATGCACCTAAAGATTTTGATGCCGTAACTAATGCGACACCAGCTCAGGTGAAAGAAGTCTTCGGGCGACGTTGCCGAATTATTGGTCGTCGTTTTGAGCTGGCGCATGTCTACTCAGGACGTGAACTGATCGAAGTTGCGACCTTCCGTGCGCCGCCTAAAAAAGCCGTGACTTCTGCTGCGGGCATGATTTTACGTGATAATAATTGGGGTACGATTGAGCAAGACTTTGCACGTCGTGACTTCTCGATCAATGCAATGTATTACCAACCACGCAAAGGTGAAGTGCTAGATTTTTGCCATGCAGTAGATGACATTAAGCATAAAACGTTGCGTTTATTGGGTGATCCACAATTACGTTTTGAAGAAGATCCTGTGCGGATGCTTCGGACTTTACGTTTTGCAGCCAAATTAAACTTTAATATTGATCAAAAAATTCTGGATGTCTTTACTCCAGAACTTACTCAATTGCTGCGTGATGTGTCTCCACATCGTTTATACGACGAGTCACAAAAACTCTTTACTATGGGGCATCTCAATCGCGTCTTACCGATGCTGATCGATTTTGGTATTTGGTATCAATTATTTGCAGATATCAAACCAGTCGTAACCCCATTTATTGAGTTGGCTGCAAAAAATACCGATCAACGTATTTCGATTGGGAAAACCATTAACCCTGCATTTTTCTATGCCGTGTTATTGTGGATTCCGTTCCAAGAGCGTTGTACGTTCTATCTAAATAAAGGTGTTGTTCCTGCTGAAGCACGTGCTCAAGCAGGCTTAGATGTATTGAAACGTCAGGCTACACGAACCATTATTCCACGCTTTGCCGAAACATTTATTCGTGAAGTTTGGGAAATGCAAACCCGTTTGCTGAATCCAAAACCACAGCAAATTGAAGCACTTTCAGGTCATGCACGTTTCCGTGCAGGCTTTGACTTTCTGCTGCTGCGTGAAAAATCGGGCGATATAAGCACGCAAGGTATGGGCCAGTGGTGGGATGCTTATCAGCAGATGAGCACTGACGAAAAAGAACTGGCAATTAGCCAATACAATCGTCAACGTGCCAAGAGTCGTCGTAAAGCGGCGCATGAAGATGTGGAAGCCAAAACTTCTGCACATCAGCAAGTTGAAATTGAACCGCTGGTGAATGAACCAGAAAGCAGAAGTCGCCGTCAACGTAAGCCTAAATCACATGCCAACAGTCCAGCGACAGTGTCAATCGTGGCAGCGTCAGCCAGTGGTGAAATTGGTGCAGATCATCCGATTTTAAAACGTAAACGTGTGAAACGAGATTTGACTCAGGTTATTTTTGGGCCAACACAATGACGCTGACATATATTGGTTTAGGCAGTAATTTAGGTGATTCTCTACAGATCCTCAGTGAAGCGGTGCATAAACTTGCGACACTCGGTACAGTGAAAGTCTCACAACTGTACCAAAGTCCGCCAATGGGTCCACAAGATCAGCCGAATTATTTAAATGCAGCGGTTGCATTAGAAACGGATCTAGCACCTTTGGCTTTGTTAGATGAATTGCAACGCTTTGAACAAGAGTCGGGGCGTGTACGCCTACGTCATTGGGGGGAGCGTACACTGGATTTAGATTTACTGATTTATGGTGAACAGCACATTCAAAATGAACGTTTGACGGTGCCTCATGTTGGTGTTTTAGAACGTGATTTTGTGTTGAAACCTTTGTTGGATTTAGATGAGAATCTACAGATTAAAGGACAACCATTAAAAGATTTACCTATTTTGAATAATCCAAATTTAACTGTATTGGATGCAGGAAACTGGGCCCATCTTTAATTTTTGTATGACCACTTGAGAAAGCCGTCATCTGAGGAATATTGAAATGATTAGTCTAAGTGACTTGAAAAAATTTAAAGCGGAAGGCCGCAAATTCTCCTGCCTGACTTGCTATGATGCGAGCATGGCAAAAGCAATGGAAGTTGCTGAAGTCGATAGTATTCTGATTGGTGATTCATTGGGGATGACCATTCAAGGGAATGACTCAACTTTGCCTGTCACTGTTGAAGATATGGTATATCACACTGCTGCAGTGCGTCGTGGCAATAAACATGCGTTTATTTTGACTGATTTGCCATTTATGACCTATGCCACTTTGAATGACGCTTTGGTGAATTCAAAGACCGTGATGCAAGCAGGCGCACAGATGGTCAAATTGGAAGGTGGCGCATGGTTATCAGAAACAGTTGAAGTATTGACCCGTAATGGTATTCCAGTGTGTGTGCATTTAGGGTTAACTCCGCAATCGGTTCATGTGTTTGGCGGTTATAAAGTGCAAGCACGTACACGCGAAACCGCGGATCAACTCATTGCAGATTGTAAAGCTGTGGTTGATGCAGGTGCAGCAATTTTACTTTTGGAATGTGTTCCTGCCCAAGTGGGTAAAGAAATTAGTGAATTATTCCCAAATACACCTGTGATTGGGATCGGTGCCGGTGCAGAAACGGATGCTCAAGTCTTGGTTCAACAAGATATGTTGGGACTAACGTTTAGTCACGTGGCGAAATTTGTTCGCAACTTTATGAAAGAGCAAGCAGGGGAAACAGCAATTGTGGATGCGTTTAAGGCGTATCATGCTGCCGTACTTGATGGTAGTTTCCCTGCCAAAGAACATACATTCCAAATTGAGCTGTAAGACATGAAAACTGAAACAACGATTCAAGGTTTAAGTGCATCGCTAAATCCAGCACGTGCTGCGCGCAAAATCATTGGTTTTGTACCAACGATGGGGAACTTGCATGAAGGTCACCTTAATTTAGTTCGTGAAGCACGTAAACTGTGTGATGTCGTGGTGGTGAGTATTTTCGTTAACCCAATTCAGTTTGGTCCAAATGAAGACTTTGACAACTATCCACGTACTTTGGAACAAGATCAGCACTTATTGGCTGAAGTGGGTTGTGACATCGTGTTTGCACCGACTGTTGAACAAATGTATGGCAACAAACCGCGTTTAACCAATATTAGCGTGGGCGGCATTACCAATGATTTGTGTGGCGAACAGCGTCCGGGTCATTTTGACGGTGTTGCTGTTGTTGTGACAAAACTCTTTAATATTGTTCAACCGAATTTTGCATTCTTTGGGCAAAAAGATTACCAGCAACTTGCAGTGATTCGTCAGTTTGTACGTGACTTAAATATTCCACTAGAAGTGATTGGTGTGCCGATTACTCGTGCTGAAGATGGTTTGGCATTGAGCTCACGTAATGGTTATTTAAGTGCGGAAAATCGTGCGATTGCACCAACGATTTACCAAAGCTTGAAAACGGCTGAGGCAGAATTACATGCTGGAACTCAACTTGCAGATGTGTTAGCGAATATTAAAGCAACATTGACAGCAGCGGGTTTTGTTGTGGACTATGTTGAAGCACGTACACCTGAATTACAGAAAATTGAAGAATTTGATCAAGACGTGGTGTTGTTTATTGCGGCTAAATTAGGCGCAACACGTCTTATTGATAATATGCAGGTTAAATATACTGCAGTTTAAAACGGCTATGGGGTAGCAAGCGATGAAGCGCATTTTAATTGTTACAGGACAATCTGGATCTGGAAAGTCATCTGCATTACAGATACTTGAGGATTTGGGCTATTACTGTATCGATAATTTGCCATTGGCCTTACTCCCCGAAATTGTTGAAAAACTCGATTCAGAAAATAATCTTGAACAATTGGCACTGGGTGTGGATGTCCGCAGTACACGTGCAGATTTACAAGAGTTCGATTTGGTTTTTCAACAGCTACAACGCCATGGCTCAGTCGATATTATTTATTTGACCACGCGTGATCAGGAATTGATTGCGCGATTCAGTTCATCTCGACGTCCCCATCCGTTGGCAAGTCGTTTCAAAAGTTTAAATGAGTGCATACAGGAAGAAAAATCTTTACTGTTGCCGATTCAATTACGCTCGACAGTACATATTGATACTACAGATAAGAGTGTACATGATTTAAAACATACGTTGCTGTCTAAACTTGGACAGGCAGATAATTTAATTTTGATCTTACAGTCTTTTGGCTATAAGCATGGTATTCCACTCGATGCAGATTATGTTTTTGACGTCCGTCATTTGCCCAATCCGCACTGGGATATGGAATTACGTAAGTATTCAGGATTAGATGAGCCAGTTCGTCAATTTTTACAGCAAAGTGAACAAACCAATGAAATGTTCCAAGATATTTATAATTTCTTGGATAAATGGCTGCCGGCATTTGCCGAAGGGCATCGTCATTACATGACGGTGTCGATCGGTTGTACAGGTGGGCAACACCGTTCGGTATATATCGTAGATAGACTAAAAAAAGCACTTGAGGCAAAATGGTCTATTCAGGTTCTACATAGAGAAATGAAGCACTGGTCATGATCGACACAACTGTTGACGTAATTAATAAACTGGGTTTACATGCGCGTGCATCTGGCAAGCTAATCGAAGTCACGACCAAATTTCGCTCGTCGATTCAAATTGGTAAGGGTGGAAAATTAGTAGATGCCAAAAATATTATGTCTTTGCTGATGCTTGGCGCAGGCAAGGGCACAACTTTACGCTTAGTGATTGAAGGTGCAGATGAAGAAAATGCTTTATCTGAAATTCAAGCACTGTTTGCGGCAAAATTTTACGAGGCAGATTAAACGTGGCACGTCGACCGAACCGCTATACCGAAGAAGACTTTGAATCCTTAGAAGGACGTGCAAGTAAAACTGAGCAAAAGAAAGCTGTACAACGTATGGCTGCTTTGGGCGAGGAACTTGCAAAACTGAATCCTAAACAGGTTAAAAATCTTCCTGTTGAAGAGCGTCTGATCGAAGCACTACTAGATGCACAAACAATTACTTCACATGAAGCGCGACGCCGTCAGTTTCAACGTGTAGGTAAATTGCTGCGTAATGAAGATGAAACCATGATTTTATCTTACTTAACCCCGCAGCAAGGTGCGAAAAAAACAGCGCAGCTTCAACGCTGGACTGAACGTATGATTGCCCAAGGTGATCCCGTCATTAAAGAGTTCATGAAAGCACATAATGCTGCTGAACATCATCCCATTCGTCAGCATATTTTGCGTATTCAACGTGATATAGCAAAAAATGTAAGCGAAGAAGAACTGACTGCGTCAAAGTTGAAATTGTTTAACTACATTCAACAAGTGGCTTTATTATCTGATAACTAATGCATGATTAGATAGCCAAGTGCTTAGATAGCTCAATGATCAGATAATTCAACATGATCTGATCATTAAAGCAAAGCGTGAAGATGTAGACTTTACATTAAAAAGCGACCTGATCAGGTCGCTTTTTTTTGCTTGAATGGTGAAAAATTCAAGCTTGGCTTTTGAGTTTTAATATTAACCAAATTCACCAACAGCGCGCTCTTTAGCCCATTCACGTAAAACAAACTTTTGAAGTTTACCTGTCGAGGTTTTTGGAATTTCGGTAATCACCACATCTTTTGGCACTTTGAAACGTGCAAGATGTTGTTTACAGAATTCGATCAGTTCTTCAGGTGTTGCCTCTTTGCCTGTTTTCAATTCAATGAAGGCACAAGGCACTTCTTGCCAACGAGGGTCAGGCTTTGCAACCACTGCAGCGGTCAGTACAGCAGGGTGTTGATACAGAATTTCTTCCACTTCGAGCGATGAAATGTTTTCACCCCCTGAAATGATTACATCTTTAGAGCGGTCAGTAATTTTGGCATAACCGTCGGGTTGGCAGACTGCTAAGTCGCCGGTATGGAACCAGCCACCGGCAAAGGCTTCAGCCGTTGCTTCTGGGTTTTTCAAATAACCTTTCATTACGATGTTGCCACGGAACATGATTTCGCCCATGGTCTGGCCATCATGCGGAACAGGTAACATGGTTTCAGGATCAATGACTTTCATGCCGTCTTGAAGCGGGTATGGTACACCTTGGCGAGAATGCAGCTGTGCTTGTTCTTGAATGGAAAGATCAGACCAGCCTGCTTGCGATGCGCAAAGTGCCGATGGACCATATGTTTCAGTCAAACCGTAAACATGTGTGACATTGATACCAATATTACGCATCCCTTCAATAATCGCTGCAGGTGGCGCTGCACCAGCAACCATCACTTCAACGCGATGGTCAAATTGTGCTTTTTTCTCTTCAGGCGTATTGATCATCATTGAAAGTACGATTGGCGCACCGCAGAAATAATCTACTTTGTGTTCAGCAATCAGTTTGAAAATCAGTTCAGGGTCGATTTTACGTAGACAAATATTGGTTCCGCCATTGGCTGCCATTGTCCAAGCAAAGCACCAGCCATTACAGTGGAATAGAGGAAGCGTCCACAGATACGTTGCACGTGGCGTCATGCCGCAAGCAATGATGTTACTCGCTGCATTGATATATGCGCCGCGGTGATGATACACCACGCCTTTTGGATTCCCTGTGGTGCCTGAGGTATAGCTTAAGCTAATGGCATCCCATTCATCTTGGGGTAAATGCCATTCAAAGTTGGCATCGCCTTGCGCCAACCAGTCTTCAAATTCAATTTGTCCGATCGGTTGTGCTGTGCCTTCAAATTCAGCATCTGCCACATCAATGACATAAATATCTTGATCGATTAAAGCTAAAGCTTCTGTGGCAACCTGAGTAAATTCAGGGTCGACCAACAGGACTTTGGTTTCTGCATGTTCCAGCATGAAGGCAATGGTTTTCGCATCAAGACGTGTATTTAGCGTATTCAGTACCGCACCTGCCATCGGTACGGCAAAGTGTGCTTCAACCATAGCCGGAACGTTCGGTAATAACACAGACACGGTGTCGTTTTTGCCAATGCCTAATTGTTGCAACTGATGTGCAAATTGACGACAGCGGTTATACGTTTGGCGCCATGAAATATGACGATTGCCGTGGATAATGGCATCCTGATCAGGATAAATATAGGCTGCACGCTCTAAATAACGTAGAGGCGAAAGTGCCACAAAATTTGCCGGGGTCCGTGGCAATTCATCGTATGCGCTAACCATCGTGGTACTCCAAGTCCATGTCTATTTGTTTTAAATCTGACTTAACAATAATTCAGTCCGCAGCTTCTCTGCATTTATGCTTTAGTCGAGTATTTACACTAAATTTTTAAGTGATTGAAATTGAATAAAATAAAAACAGTAAAGTGACGAAAATGAACCCTATGGTTCTCAAAATTGATTTTTTAGCATAAATAATTTAGTTGAAAAACATACAGGTATTGTTGGTTTTTTATACTGATTTGGCAGATATTTCTGTGTGTGATCTTTTTTATTGATTCGGTTTGAATGATGCTTAATGAAAAATGTAGAGCGCCTTGAATAGTCTGTGTGGCTATATAGATGAATTATTTTCTCTTTAATTGATCGTGGCTTATTTGCTGTTTTATAACAATAAACTTAAATTTGAGAAGATACAGAACTTCGTATAATCTAAGTAAAAAATCAAGATGGCTTGTGCATTAACATTGCAAAAGCGGAAATCAAAAATAAAACAATACGGCTAAATACAATAAAAAGTATGGCGACAAGGATGAATATGACAATTCAACACGACATTGCATGGGAAAATTGGTCAGGTGCTCAGAAGTCGATCCCGAAGTCATTTACACAACCGCAAAATCTTGAGCAATTAATGGATGTGGTGCAATCCCATCCTAAGATTCGCTTGGTTGGCGCAGGGCACTCATTTAGCCCTTTGGCAAAAACTACAGATACCTTAGTAAGTTTAGATCATCTCAAAGGTATTCTAGATATCGATGCTGAACGCTGCCAAAGTACCGTCCAAGCTGGCACACGATTATTTGATTTGGGGGAGAAGCTCGCGTCTTTTGATCAGGCACTGATTAATCAAGGTGATATTGATCGTCAAAGTTTGGCTGGAGCTATTTCAACAGGAACACATGGTACCGGACTCGAATTACCGTGTTTATCGGCGCTGGTTACGAGGTTTGAATTATTAACCGCGCAGGGTGAATTAATACAATGCAGTGCTGAACAGAACAGCGAAATTTTCCAAGCAGGGCGTGTTTCACTCGGGAGTTTAGGCGTGCTGACGCATGTACAGCTGCAAAACCGACCGATGTATAAACTCAAAGAACAGACGCGATTATGTCCGCTGAAAGATGTCTTGCAGAATATGCAGCAATGGCAATATGAACATCGACATATTGAGTTCTGGGCATTTAGTCATGCCGATCAGGTTATTTTAAAAACCTTAGATGAGACGGAAGATAACCTTCAACCTCGAAAAGAACAGTGGTTAGATGACGACGTATTACTCAAACTTTGTGCAGAATTGACGCGAATTTTTCCACCACTGAATCCATGGCTACAAAAATTATTAGGTGTTTTTGTCAAACCTTCGATCAACGTAGACTGGTCAAGTCGAATTTTTCCTTCTGCTCGAAGTACCAAATTTAATGAGATGGAATACCAGATTCCGCTGCAACACGGGATGAATTGTTTAGAAGAAATTTTGCATACCCTTCGACGACATAAGGTTCCGATGTTTTTCCCGCTAGAATATCGACTTGTACGTGGGGATGATATTTGGCTCAGTCCGTTTTATCAGCAAGATTCGGCCTCAATTTCGGTGCATCAGTTCTATAAGCAAGATTATCAAGTCATCTTTAAGCTCGTGGAGCCGATTTTTTTAAAATATGGCGGGCGTCCGCATTGGGGGAAATTGCATAGCCTAAATGCGCGGCAGCTTCAAAATGTGTACCCCAAGTGGCAAGATTTTTTGAATATTCGACAAGAATTAGATCCTCAGCAAAAGTGGCTCAGTCCAGAGCTACAGCAATTACTGATTGAATAAGCGTCGTGGAAGGTTAAACACTGAAGACCAATTGAACGATATGAAAAAGGGGATGGCATGGATGCATATTTTCAACAGTTGAATACGCTGTTAAAGCAAAACGGGACGGGGATGCCCCAGTTAATCGTGGATGTTGACGCATTAAATCACAACTTGGTGATCACTCAGCAGCAAATACCACATAGTCTGTATCCGCGCTTGGTAGTGAAATCCTTGGCGTGCATGGCATTGCTCCAACATTGTGCTACACAGCTTCAGACACAGCGTTTCATGCTATTTCATTTTGCACATCTGAAAACACTTTTCGAATCGATGCCGCAAGCCGATGTGTTGTTTGGGAAACCGATGCCGATTCAGGCCTTGCACCATGCAGACAAGGCATTTTTGCAGGCAACGCAATCGCAAGTGCAATGGCTGATTGATAGTGAACAGCGTTTAGCCCAATACCTCAAATTTGCTGAGCAGCATCAACTGTGTCTACGCATCAATATTGAAATCGATGTGGGGCTACACCGTGGAGGTCTGAAAACGATCGATGAGCTAAAGGCTGTTTTGGATGTAATCGTTCAACATCCCCAACATTTAAAATTTTCAGGATTAATGGGCTATGACGCACATGTGGCGAAGATTCCACGGCTGATCCAATCTGCTGAACAGACTTATCAACAGTCCCAGCAAAGTTATCAACAATTCAAAGCTTATGTAGAACAGCGCTACCCAACCTTTTGTGATGAACACACCTGTTGGAATGGTGGTGGTAGTCCTAGTTTTAATTTTCATTGTCAGCAAAGTGTCTGTAACGAAGTTTCATTTGGCTCGATGTTATTAAAACCCGTAGATTTTGAATTGAAAAAATTGCACGCTTTTCAAAGTGCCTTATGGATCGCCGCACCCGTGCTAAAAGTGTTGCCAAGGACAGAATTACCACAGTTAGAATGGCTCAGTCGTTGGGCAAAGTCTCAGGCTGTGTTTATTTATGGAGGTTATTGGCGTGGGGACTATGTTTATCCTCAAGGCAGTCAGCCCCATGCATTATATGGTCGCAGTAGTAATCAGGAACTTGTGCAAATTCCACAGACAAGCAGCATAGACGTAGATGATTATATTTTTTTACGTCCTGCACAAAGTGAAATGATCATCCCTCAATTTGCACAGCTTTGGTTGTACCAAGCCGCTCAATTCATGGCCTTTGAAACCTTCAGAGAATAAAAAAGAGCCCGTATGGACTCTTTTTAGGTTCAATGGTTTTGAAAAAAGCTCATGATTTGAAGCTTACTCAAATCCACTGTAGTGAATACCCGTGAGGTTCGACATTTCTTTTTTCCATGTGGTCAGGTCATCTTTGCAGAATTGATTCAGATGATGATGTCCGCAGGCACGAGCCATGACTTGCATCAGTTCAACAGATGCATTTAGAAAATTCGCCAGTTGTTGTGCCGATTTGTCTATTTCTAAACGACGACGTAAATGATCTTGTTGTGTGGCAATGCCGACAGAACAATCATTGGTCTGACAGGCACGCATAGCTAAACAGCCAATGGCTTGCATGGCAGAGTTTGAAATCGCGATGGCATCTGCACCTAAAGCGAGTGCCTTAATAAAGTCAGCGGGTACACGAAGTCCACCTGTGATCACTAAACTAATATCTGACCGTCCTAAACGGTCTAAATGACGACGTGCTTGTGCAAGCGCAGGAATGGTTGGTACTGAGATATTGTCACGGAACAAGGTTGGGGCTGCACCTGTACCACCGCCACGTCCATCTAAAATAATATAGTCCACACCAATGCTCAGTGCTGCGTCAATATCACGTTCAATATGCTGTGCAGAGAGTTTATAGCCGATCGGGATATCGCCGGTTTCTACTCGGACATATTCTGCAAATTCACGGTATTGTGATAGATGCGTCCAGTCGGGGAAGGTTGCAGGAGAAATAGCAGCGGTGCCTTCTGGTAATTTACGTACTTCTGCAATTTTTCCAATCACTTTATGGCCTGGAAGATGTCCTCCCGTACCTGTTTTTGCAGCTTGACCGCCTTTAAAATGAAAGGCCTGACACTTTTTGACTTTTTCGATGTCATAGCCAAACGACCAGACGCGAGTTCATAAAAATAACGGGAGTTAGCCGCTTGTTCCTCAGTAAGCATTCCGCCTTCACCTGAGCAAATGCCTGTACCTGCAAGTTCAGCACCTGTTGCAAGGGCAACTTTGGCTTCTTGAGATAGCGCACCAAAACTCATATCTGACACAAACACGGGAATGTTGAGTTTTAAAGGTTTTTTAGCATTTGGGCCAATCACCACTTCGGTTGCTACGGGTGCATTATCTAACAATGGAATTTTCCACAGTTGTGCGGTGATCAGTTGAATATCATCCCATTTCGGAAGTTGATTGAAAGGCACGCCCATTGCCGCTGTCGGGCCATGATGTCCAAATTTACTTAAGCCATTTCGTGCGAGTTCCAAGATCAATTTATTATATGGTTCTTCTGGCGCGGGCGCGGAGTCAGCATATAGGCCTTGGTATTGATCACGCTTATATTGTTGAGGATTTCTTTTTTCCCACGCTTGAATTTCTTCAAGATCGACATACACCTGATCGCCTTCCACCCACGCTTTAAACTTTTGCAGATTTTTATTCAGATAACGTGGGTTGATGCCAGTTTTATAAATATAGTGAGAGCCATGCAGCCCACAGACGATTTTATCTCCTTGAATATGGGCATCGGCCATGAGTGCGCCGCGATGCTGACAGCGACCATACATGACCACGACTTGTTCTACATCATCATCTTCGAGCCGTAAGACCACAAGATCGACATTGGCTGCAAGGGCATAAGCGGGTTTGGAGCGGTTTTAAACTAGACCAAGATATAAGTGAATGTGCTTGCATGATACCTGCCTACATAGAGAGTTCAGTGGGTATAGGTGTTCGAAATTCGGAATAATTTTATGAATTAGAACGTGATTATTATGTTGACAGCATAAAGCGCATTTCGGCTGAAATCTGTTTGAATTATCAGGAGTCTTGTAAAAGGCGGCAGAAAAATCAACTTCTATGGGATTAGAGGTTTATTAAAGTTGGCAGGGCGTGTAAAATTTAGGTCGAATTTTATTTATCCACCGTTTTTATCTTTTGAGGGTCTCCCTCGATCATAATCTCGCGGTGACATGCTCCATTGTACGGGGCATCACTCCTTAAGGATTTTTATATGCCAATTATCACTTTGCCTAATGGCGATCAAAAAGAATTTGATCATGCCGTGTCTGTGATGGAAGTTGCTCAAAGCATCGGTCCTGGTCTAGCAAAAAATACAGTTGCGGGTCGTGTAAACGATCGTTTAGTTGATGCATCTGATTTAATTACAGAAGATGCTAGCCTACAAATTATCACGCCTAAAGATGAAGATGGTATTCACATCATTCGTCACTCTTGTGCGCATTTGGTAGGTCATGCAGTTAAGCAATTGTTCCCAGAAGCAAAGATGGTCATTGGTCCTGTCATTGAAGAAGGTTTCTACTATGACATCTGGATGCCACGTCCGTTTACTTTAGATGACATGGCAGCAATCGAAGAGCGCATGAAAAAGCTCATCGACCAAGACTATGATGTCATCAAAAAAATGACTCCACGTGATGAAGTGATCAAAGAGTTCACTGCACGCGGCGAAGAATACAAACTGCGTCTGATAGAAGACATGCCTGAAGAAACTGAAATGGGCTTGTACTATCATCAAGACTACTTGGATATGTGTCGTGGTCCGCACGTTCCAAATACTAAATTCTTAAAATCGTTCAAGTTGACTAAAATCTCTGGTGCTTACTGGCGCGGTGATGCGAAAAACGAACAGCTGCAACGTATTTACGGTACAGCTTGGGCTGACAAAAAACAGTTAGCTGCGTATATCAAACGTATTGAAGAAGCTGAAAAACGCGATCACCGTAAAATTGGTAAAGCGTTAGACTTGTTCCATATGCAAGAAGAAGCGCCGGGTATGGTGTTCTGGCATCCAAACGGCTGGACGATTTACCAAGTGCTTGAACAATACATGCGTAAAGTTCAACAAGCCAATGGTTACCAAGAAATCCGTACACCGCAAGTGGTTGATTTCACGCTTTGGGAAAAATCAGGTCACGCAGCAAACTATGCTGAAAACATGTTTACGACTCACTCAGAGAACCGTAACTATGCAGTAAAACCAATGAACTGCCCATGTCACGTGCAAGTCTTCAACCAAGGTTTAAAATCTTACCGTGACCTGCCAATCCGTTTAGCTGAGTTTGGTTCATGTCACCGTAACGAACCATCGGGTTCATTACACGGTATTATGCGTGTACGTGGCTTTACACAAGATGATGCGCATATCTTCTGTACGAAAGAACAAATCGGTACTGAAGTTGCAGACTTCATTAAATTGACTTTAGATGTTTATAAAGACTTTGGTTTTGAAGAAGTTCAAATGAAATTGTCGACGCGTCCAGAAAAACGTGTAGGTGATGACAAACTTTGGGACATGGCAGAAAAATCTTTAGCAGATGCTTTAGATGCTGCAGGCCTAGAGTGGGAACTTCAACCGGGTGAAGGTGCATTCTACGGTCCGAAAATTGAATTCTCATTGAAAGACTGCTTAGGTCGTGTATGGCAGTGCGGTACAATTCAATGTGACTTTAACTTACCAGAACGTCTTGACGCATCTTATGTGACTGAAGATAACGACCGTGATCAGCCTGTAATGTTGCACCGCGCAATACTTGGCAGTTTCGAGCGTTTTATTGGTATACTTATTGAACACTATGCTGGTTTCATGCCACCTTGGTTGTCTCCAATTCAAGCATGTGTGATGAACATTACTGATTCACAAGCTGAAGCATGTGAGTCAGTCGTCGCTAAACTTAAAGAAAGCGGTATCCGCGCGATTTCAGACTTGAGAAATGAGAAAATCGGCTTTAAGATTCGTGAACGTACTTTAGAGCGTATTCCTTACTTATTGGTTCTTGGAGACCGTGAAGTTGAGGAAGGTACTGTAAACGTCCGTACTCGCTCTGGAAAAAATTTGGGTACTATGTCAATTGATGCATTCATCGACTTAGTAAAAGCAGCCGTAGCCGAACGCGGCCGGTACATTGTGGAGTAAAAGCGATTAAACAGCCTGACCGTAATCAACAGGGCGGAAAGTCAAACCGTCCTGCCTTGAATGATGAAATTCGTGCAAAAGAAGTCCGTCTAGTAGACGAAAATGGCGAGCAAAAAGGGATTGTATCTCTTGCTGACGCTTTGCGTGCTGCAGAAGCAGTAGATCTTGACCTTGTTGAGATCGTTGCCAATGCTGAGCCACCAGTCTGCAAAATCATGGATTTCAACAAGCATTTGTTTGATCTAAAACAAAAGCAAAAAGAAGCGAAGAAAAAACAACATCAAGTACAGGTGAAAGAAATCAAGCTACGCCCTGGTACTGATGTTGGTGACTACAACGTTAAACTACGTGCCATTATCAAGTTCCTTGAAGAAGGCAATAAGGTAAAAATCACGCTTCGTTTCCGTGGTCGTGAAATGGCACACCAACAGTTAGGTTTGGCTCAATTGCAAAAAATTGAAGCTGACGTGGTTGACTATGGTGTTGTTGAACAAACACCAAAAATGGAAGGCCGTCAAATGGGTATGCTACTTGGTCCTAAAAAGAAAAAGTAAGTATCCATTAAAAAAGCACTGCATTTGCAGTGCTTTTTTTTGCCTATATTTTGGTTTTTAATCTCAATGATGTTCAAGGGCACAAATAATTTTTGCTGCGTATTGATTGGAAAATAGAGCAAAATTCATGAATGCGAACTTATGTCTGAGAGTATTAAGTAAGTTTCTTTAAGAAAGACAAATTTGATTATATTTTAATTGATATTCAATCGTTGTTTCGATTCAGACGTTTTGAAATGCTTTAATTTAGTTTTAATGTAGGTATAAAGTGAGCAAAGCTTTTTATTGAGCTAACTATGTGAGATCTATTTACATAAAACAGGCCGTGAAATAGGGGTTTTCAGTACCCTCCAATAGATTTTCATCTTGGTAATATTAGGTCGTATATTCCATGTCATAAAAGCAATCAGAACAAAGTACATTTCATATAAATAGATAGTAATACAGAGTAGGATTATTTTTTGCAAGATACGCCAAAATTTAAAAAGAGTAGATGAGCAGCTTGTAAGCCAGACCCACCAAGGATTCATTAAAAACACCTATATGGAGTATTTAGTTTGGAATAAAAAATCAGAACATAAAATTTGCAATCTAGACACTATATTTTTGAGATGGGATGATTTTAATTCTTTTTTATCATGTTACGAATTTAACTATTTTTTTCAAAAAAAAGACCCCGAAGGGTCTTTTTTTTATGAGGGTTTACTCAGCGCTATTTTCTTGGACAGGACTTTCTATCAATGCCTTTTTGCCAATTGGAATTTGGCGTGGCAGTTTTTCTTCAGGAATAATACGCTGTAAGTCCACTGTCAATAAACCATTTTCATATAGGGCTTGTTGCACTTCTATATGTTCATCTAAGCGTAAAGACAGTTTAAATGTACGACGAGCAATGCCTTTATGCAGGAATTCCACAGTTGTATCTTGCGCTTCAGTTGGTTTACCTGAAATGCTTAGCACTTGATTTTCTAAGTTTAGCGAAAGTTCATCTTCTGTAAAACCTGCGGTTGCCACCACAATGCGATAGCTATTTTCAGCCGTTTTTTCAATATTGTATGGCGGGTAATTTGGTGTGTCGCTTTGCATGGCATAATCAAATAAATCGTTGAAACGATCAAAACCAATGCTACGACGGAAAAGTGGGTTAAGATTTAAACTACTCATAATTAGAACTCTCTTTAATAAGCAAAGTTGTAACAATAAGAAATGTTCAGTGATGCTTGGCATCCACTGTTCACTAACAAGATCGTTTGATCCTTGTACATGTATCAATATCGGTCTGTGCTGATTTTTTTCAAGGGATTTTTATAAAAAAATTATATTTTTTGAATTTTTGTACCTTAAGTGATTTTAAAAGCAAAGTGATAATTCACATTTTAACGTTACTTTTCAGAAAAACTGACAAGCTTTCACTGGATTAAACATGTTATACATAAAGCAAAATGAGATTGCCTTACTGAAAATTAAAAAGGAATATAGATGATTGATCTCTACTATTGGGGTACACCCAATGGACATAAAATTACCATCGCTTTAGAAGAAATGGGTTTGGAATACCAAATTTTTCCGATTAATATCTTGGAAAATGATCAATTTCAGCCAGACTTTTTGAGAATTTCTCCGAACAATAAAATCCCTGCAATCGTGGATCAGAATGGCCCACGAGGAGAGTCGATTTCAGTTTTTGAGTCTGGTGCGATTCTGCAATATCTTGGACGTAAAACAGGTTTGTTTTATCCAGAAGATGAGTTTGAGCGCGTTGAAGTTGAACAATGGTTGATGTGGCAAATGGGTGGTTTTGGGCCCATGTTAGGACAAAATCATCATTTTAGTCGTTTTGCACCTGAACGTATTCCGTATGCAACTGAACGTTATGTAAATGAGTCTAAACGCTTATATAAAGTTTTGAACCATCAGTTGATTGGTCAAAAATTTGTGGCTGGAGAGTATTCGATTGCAGATATGGCTATTCTGCCTTGGGCACTGCGTCATGAATGGCAGCAAATTCAGCTGGAAGATTATCCATACGTGAAAGACTATATCGATCGACTGACGGCCCGTCCAGCGGTACAAAAAGCCTTAGCAATACACGTTTAAAAAAAGAGCATGGAAACATGCTCTTTTTTTTATGAAATGAATAGAAGCTTTTTCCACCAAGGTCTTTGGTTTTCTTTCAGGGTCTTGAGTGAGAAGGGCTGTAAGGCAACAAAGGGGGGAGGCTACACCATTTTCGATATAAGGTTTGAACTTGGCACGTAAAAGTGACTGCTCAACCCGCTTATCAATGTGTGTAAGTCCAGAGCTTTTGATTAATTCAGCTTTTTGAACTTCGCCGGTGGCTAAAACATATAATTTAAAACTAAGGTCACGTTTTTGATTGCCCAGATCGTCATTGTTGAAGTTAAAAATAGGTCGCTTTTTCCAAATCATTTGATCTTGTGTAATCAAGTGTTGTTTGGCAATTTCAGAAGGACTTTGTGCATATTAAGCGGTCAAAATTTGTAATAACACGATAAAACTTAAGCAAAGAATTTTTTTCATAAAGTGAGTTAAAATTATTCAATATTTGCGTGGCAGATTAGAAGTCTCATGTATAAAAGTAAAGTGCGGAAAGACTCCCCTTAAGATTTTAGATAGGACGGAAGAAAATTCTAACGCTGTGTTAGAATGCGGCGCTGCCGAAAAGAACGCGTTGTTGACGGCTTAGTTGGACGATTTTGCGATGAAAGACTTTTTCTTAAATTTTACCCGTATTGTTGAAAATAACCCAAGAATCTATTGGAGTATTATTTTTGGTATTGCAGGCTGCTTAGTGCTATTTGTCGCTGAAATTGTGCATGTTCAAAATATTCTTGCAGATTTACATACCAAAGATCAAAACTTGATGCGAGCTGCGATTGAACCGATTTCTTCACAATATAAATGGTCGAGAATCGTTGTGATTATTGCCGCAGTGCTTTGGTCAAATTTTGAATATTTGAAGTCGAAGAAAAAATTAGGTCTCTAAGCATTCGTTTCGATGTGGTCATTTTTAGTTTTATTCTTCGCGGCATTTGGGGCTGCGACCTTACTTCCTTTACAGTCCGAGGCCGTATTGCTCGGCTTGTTGAGCTATGGTCAACATAATCCATGGCTGCTGATTGTGGTGGCCAGTATCGGGAATGTTCTCGGTTCCTGTGTGAATTGGTGGCTCGGTTTAAAAGTAGAACATTATAAAAATAAAACATGGTTTCCCGTGTCAGAGCTGAAAATGCAGCAGGCACAGGGTATTTATCACAAATATGGTTATTGGTCTTTGCTACTGAGTTGGCTGCCGATTATTGGAGACCCTATTACTTTAATTGCGGGTTTAATGAAAGAAAACTTCTGGCGCTTTGTGTTCATGGTGACCGTAGCGAAAACCGGGCGTTATCTCTGTATTTATCTTATATTTTTAGGTTTCTTCTGAGATAAAACAGGGCATTGAAACATTCAATCCCTGTTTGAAATGTTGAATCTATTACTTATTTACAGCCATTTACTTGAAACTGAATTTCATCTTTAAAGTTCGACTTTTTGTAGATCCAAAGGGTGCTCGCAGTACGTTTAACCGAGATCTGACTATTTCTTAGTGCTTCAACGACTTTCTGATCGAGTGCATAAATGCCAGAGCCTTGCTTGATCTTCACCTTTTTTACTTGTCCGTGTTTATCCACTTTAAAGTTAAATTTGACTTTACGATCGTGCTGTTTCAACTCATGACTAGTGAGATCTAATTTTGGTTGAGATACATATTGGAATGGCGTTTTCTTATTTGCACTTTGTGCATTCCAAACTTTTGAATCAAAGTTGAAATCACATTCAGGCGTATTGCCTTTAACTCTCAAATTAAACGCTTGATAGCCAATAATGGCTTTGGATTCACCATTTTCTAAATGTGGCTTGACTTTAGCTTTTTTGACAGCAGAAATTAAGATTCGGTCGAGTTGATCGACCCCTGTACTTTCTTCAACACTTGCATCGGTAATTGTACCTTTTGCATTTGCTGTAACACGAATAATGGCCGCGCGGTCACGTTGCTTGAGGTCTTCATTGGCATATACCGGTTTTGGAAAAACCGACCAATTTAAACGCGTGGTTAAATGCGCAGGAGCAACTTCAATATTCTGTGCCGGAAGTTGATGGGTTTTGGTTGAAGCACTAAACGCTATAGAAAATGGAGCGCAGGCCAAAAGGGTTAAGCACAGATATTGTTTCATAAGTCTATTCTAAGATCACAAAGTGAGTGATGAATGCGTCGATATTGCTGCGCAGTATTTCCTGTATTGGAAATACTGGCAAGGTTTAAATGGAAAATATGCCATTATTTTTTTGACTGATGGGTAATGTCGATTCCAAATAAGTCACGGGTTTTTGCCCAACTGATTGCAACTACAGCCATGGTCATACAGCCACCAAAGATTGTCGCCATGATCGTGCCCATATATTTTGCAGCCAATCCAGATTCAAATGCACCGAGTTCATTACTACTGGAGACAAACATGCCATTGACCGCGGCAACACGCCCACGCATATTTTCCGGCGGATAGAGCTGTAAAATAGTTTGACGCACGACGACAGAAACACTGTCACATGCACCAGTCATTGCCAGTGCAAAGAGTGATAACCAAAGATGGCTTGAAAATGCGAATAAAATGGTAAATACACCAAAACCCGCTACAGCCAATAACATATTACGCCATGCATGATGAGTTGGAGGGAATTTGGTCAATGCAATCATGGTGATCAGGGCGCCAATAGACGGTGCTGCCCGTAAGTAGCCTAAACCTTCAGGCCCCACTTTTAAAATATCTTCGGCAAAAATCGGTAAGAGGGCAATCACGCCACCAAAAAGCACAGAAACTAAATCGAGTGAAATCGCCCAAAGGACAATTTTGGTTTTCCAGATAAATCGAAAACCTTCACTTAAACTATCTTTTAAATTGTCAGATTCAATTTTAGGGAAACTGCGTTTACTGAGCAGATTAATGAGGACGAAGCAGACCGTTAGTAGTGCTGCAACACTGAGCAAACTGGTTTCACGGCCTAAAAATGCCAACATAAAACCGCCAAGCATTGGCCCAATAATCACCCCACTTTGCCAACCAATCGTTGTCCATGTTGCACCATTGGCATAGAGCTCCCGTGGGATTAAAAAAGGTTTAAGCGACGTTGCCGAGGGATTATAGAAACCACGGATCGTTCCAAGCCCAAAAATGACCGAATAAATACCCCAAGACAGTTGGGTGACATCAATTTGGCCGAGACCGTATTGGTGAAATAACCCCCAAAGAATCAGTGGCATCGGTACAGAAAAAAACAGACAAATTTTCATAATGGTCTGTTTATTGAAACGATCTGCAAAGTATCCTCCCCACAAAGAGAGAGCAATAAAAGGAATTGCTTCGGCTAAACCAATTAAGCCCAGTGTTAGCGGGTCTTTAGTGATTTGATACAGTGAATAAGCAACAATAATTTCTTGAATCAAAATGGCTAAGGTCAGACAAAATTGATTGAGCGTAACAATCGAGAAATCCCGATAACGTAGGGCTGCAAAAGCATCCTGTGCAGGTTTCATAATGGACATTAATAGTTGGCGTGCCGACATTATATAAGCCCTATTGGACATCGCTTATAAAATCATCGGAAAATCTATATCAGAAAATTAATTAAGATCGATATTCGGTAGAAAGATTTGCTTTTGTTTTGAGCAAAGATGCTTTAGAATACTCGCTCCCTTACCTGCAGGGCGTCTTTGCAATGGTGCAGACGTGCCGAACAGGTGTTCAAAAGAGGTTCTTATGCCTAAGATGAAAACTCGCCGTGGTGCAGCTAAACGCTTCAAGCCAACTGCAAACGGTTTTAAACGTCACCAAGCGTTCAAACGACACATTTTGACCAAAAAATCTGCTAAGCGTATCCGTCAATTACGCGGCTGTGTAATGGTTCACGTAAGTGACGTTGCTTCAGTTCGCCGTATGTGCCCATACATCTAAGGAGATTTATAAATGGCTCGTGTTAAACGTGGTGTACAGGCTCATCGCCGTCATAAAAAAATTCTTGCTCGTGCTAAAGGTTACTACGGCGCTCGTTCACGCGTATATCGCGTAGCGTTCCAAGCAGTAATCAAAGCAGGTCAATATGCTTACCGTGACCGTCGTCAAAAGAAACGTCAATTCCGTGCTCTATGGATTGCGCGTATCAATGCCGGTGCTCGTCAAAATGGTTTGTCGTACAGCCGTATGATCGCTGGCTTGAAAAAAGCTCAAGTGATTATCGATCGTCGCGTACTTGCTGACATCGCTATGCATGACGCAGTTGCATTTGCTGCTTTAGCTTCTAAAGCTAAAGATGCATTAGCTGCATAAGTCTTTATGACTTAAAAAAAGACCGCTTTTAGCGGTCTTTTTTTATGGACGAATTTGATTTGACATCTTATTTTTTCGACCATATGGCTAAAAACACAATGATGCCAATTGTGATTGCGGCAAATTTTATAAACTCAAATTGTTTAAAAAGTAAATAAAAGCCATAAAGTAAAGCGAATAGCATGGCAAAAATTAAAACTAAAGAAAAAAATGCAACCCATGGTTTTTCAGGCTTTTTATCTGTTGAAGTGCTGGTGGCGGAAAGAGCTTGATCGGATGTTGCGTTGAAATAATTAGCTTTGGGGTATTTTTTCTGTAGTTGTTTGAGTAAAGCTTTCTCTTCATCATTGACTAAATTTTCGCGGTTGAAATGATTGGCTGTATAGCACGTGACATCTACATGGTGTTCTGACAGTTTGTACTCATAATCTAATAGTTGTGCATATTCTTCGGTTGTAAATAAATGGATCGGTGAGCTTTCGTTTTTTACATGTTTTAAATTTTTGATAGCAGCTTCGATTGAATTGAGCATTTCAAGCAGACTTAATCCAACTTGAGGCGAAGCTTGAGGATTCTCCAAAAGAAGAGGGAGTGAATCATCCTGAAGGTCATAATAATACAAATTATGGATCAGTTTAAATTGAGGCTGAATGTGGGTAGAAAACGGATGTTCAAATAAATCCAGTTGAATGCTATTTACTAAACTGCTCCAACTCGATTTTTTATCAAAGCAAAAGCATTCGTTCCGCTGTTGTTGATTGAGCTCAATCAATGTAAACAGCCCGAATGCGTCATGAAATTGTGTGGAACTTGCACCCCAAAACTCCCGAGGATCACCAATAGGGCTGATATCTAAAATTTTCGTTTCAGATTGGATTTGAACTAGTGCAAAGGCTTGATTTAAATTGTTGTGGAAAACAGCAAGAGGGTAGTTGGTTTTTACAAAGTCAAAATGAGGATGTTGATTAAGTTTTGCATGCTCAAAAAGAAGATCAAATGGATAAAGTGAGCATGTTCTAATCCGCTTTTCAGCCATATACATGATCAAATGATCAACTGAGTCATGTAGTAATGCATTGGTTTTAAAATCGCGAATCAAGAAAATGTCGCAAGCTTGGCCGCACCATGGGTGCAAAATCTCGTCATAGTAAATTTTCTGGTTAAAAAAACGTTGAGCGTTATATTGCAAACCAAGAATAAATTGTTCGTAATGATCTATCATAATGAAGCATTTTTTTATTTTTCAATTGTAAGCTATCTTAGCTTTAATTTGATTTAAAAGGTAACTGCTTGATGCGCAAACAGTATCACTTCCGCTAAGTAGGCGATGATACGTATATTTGGGATGTACATCGTTTAGTAAAACTCAGTCAAAATTTTAAGATTCAGCAAATCCCTGTAAATGACATTCAATAGTTAAATGAAGCATATTAATTTCAAAAATCTGCACCGACCACACAGCAAATTATTGAACATCTGCAATTGGTAAATGCTGCGGACTTAAGTTATCCCATTATTTTATGTGCCAGTGGTCGAGTGATGGATGGGATGCATCGAGTCGCAAAAGCATGCATAACCACTCAGTCGCAAATATTAGCCGTTCAATTTGAACAAACCCCAAAGCCTGACTTTATCAATATCGATGCAGATCTTTTGGATTATCGTGAATAATAAAAGTTAACCTACAGATCCAATGCTGTTATCTTGAAGTAGATTCACCAGACTCAAGTAGATCATCATGGCAATGAAAAGAATAAACGTAGTCGGTACATCGGCCACTGGAAAATCAACCTTTTCCAGAGCTTTGGCGGACAAATTAGGACTAAATTATATAGAACTGGATAATCTATTTTGGCTAGATGATTGGCAGGAGTGTCCTGACGAAATCTTTTTTGCACGTATCGGAGCTGAAATTGCCAAAGCGAAAAATGGTTATGTTATTGATGGCAACTATACTCGGGCGATTCCGGTGAAATGGTCTGAAATAGATACAGTGATATGGCTCGATCTACCATTTCCAGTCAATTTATACCGCTCTGTAAAGCGCGCAATTTCTCGGGCTAAGTCCAAACAAGATCTTTGGCCAGATTCAAATAATCAGGAAAGTTTGTGGCGGATGTTTGGTCGAGATTCAATTATTTGGTGGATGATTAAGACCCATAAAAAGAATCGTGAAAAATATCTACAGATGATGAATGCACCTGAATATCAACATATTCAATGGATTCGTTTAAAGTCTGCAAATGCTGTTGATGCATTTTTAGAACAATTGGACTCTTATGTTTTTGATGTTTAAGTTTTGATGTTTTATCAATAAAAAGTGCAGCCAAGTTACAGAAATAATCTTTATACCAAGCTTTGCGCCATGCCTAATGTATGGATAGAAAAAACAAAAGGAAAATAAAATGTTGGCTGAAATTGTTGGAGTGGGTCAAGGCAACATCACAGTAGAACTTGAAATGATCCCTCGCAAAGGTGAGGCGGTCAAAATCATGTATGGTGCAGATGCAGAGCTTGAGGGGGAAGTAGTCTCTGTCAGTCATTATATTAATCAACATGCCGATCAGCATCGTGTTCGATTAGAAATTCGTCCGTTTAATTATTTAATTACCTCATAATTTTGAGGTTTTTCATACATAAGCATGTTTATAAAAAAAGCCCTTCTATGAGAAGGGCTTTTTAATGTTGATCACATTTATACAGTTAAAGACCGAAGTAATAAGCCAATAAGCAAATTACAACAGTAATAATAATTAAGGTGATTACTCCACCTGCACCGGGTTTATGGGGCGGGTTAGGCGTGTGTGCATGCTGAGGATTTGATTTTCTTTGCTCAGTTTTAAAACCATCCAGAGGAGAGCTTTCAACTACAGGAGTTAAGCGTGCAGTTTTATAGTGATTGGCGACTTTAACAATAAATTTTGCCGTTAAATCTTCAGTTTTTTGAGCAAAATGGCGCAAATTTAACTGTTCTTCAGGTGTATAGATGCTGCCATCTGCGTGATAGGGATGTTGAATTTTAGACTGAATATGGCGGTTTAATGCATCTAAGCGATGTAAGCTATCATGTGCGAAATCCGCTTGTGCATCCGTTGGCAAGAGTGCAAGTTTTGCGGATTCATTCGATTCGCTGCTTAGATCAGGCTGCGTACCATAATAAGGTGTGCCTAACACCTCCGGCTCAATAAAACCTTCCGCCGGTTTTTGCAAAAATAATTCTGCTTCAGTGAAGTTATGAATATCATCCCATTTGGGTAACTGCATATCCGCTTCAATGCGTTTAATGAGTTTATGGTTCAGCTCATAGCGCCAAAAAGTTTCGCGACGTATTTGTAGTTGTTGGGATACAGGTGCTTCATAGTCATTTTCTGCGTTATACCACTCGGCAAGTTCTTTACCAAAAATCCATGCCTGCTTTTTATTTTGTTCGTGGCTCACAATAAAATGGGCAAAGGGAAGAAGTTCAACGTTAGCATTCGGATTTTGTTCATCATTTAGCAAGCTAGAGCTATGTAAACTTAAGCGTTGTACCCCGTGTTTTTTTAAGCCTTCTAGCCAAATTTGGAAATGTTGAGCCAATAAATGCTGTGATAGCAAATCACGAAAATGGAAACTGTGCTGATCAAAAATGTGGTGATTCAACCAACGTTGAAAACTCAAACCTTGGTTGAGAAATTCATTGCCATAAGTGACGAGTGTGAGCTGTTGTTTCCAGATTGGATCGAGTGCCATAAAGATTGGATCCCATTGATATTGTGTTTATCTTATACTTTTTTTAAAACTTGATGCTAATGCAATTTTAACTTGTGAATGCGCTTCATCATAACGGCTAAAAACTGTTAGAATAAGGGGTTTATATTATTTTTTTAAATTGTTGCTTTGAGAGTTACTATGTCACTGGAAGCCCTGACCACTGAAGCGCTCGCTGCGATTGCAGCAGCAGAGGACCTTGCTACACTCGACCAAGTGCGAGTGCAATTTACAGGGAAGAAAAGCCAGCTCGCGGAACAATCGAAGTCGCTCGGTAAAATGGACCCAGAAGAACGTAAAGTTTTTGGTGCTCAAATTCATGCCGTTCGTGAATCGATTACTGACGCACTGACTGCTCGTCAAGCTGAATTACAAAAAGCTGCATTAGAACAAAAGCTTGCTAGCGAAACGATTGATATTACTTTACCCGGCCGTGGTCAAACGGTGGGTAGTATTCACCCTGTGACTCAAGTTCAAGAACGTATTTGCCAATTCTTTACCAAAGCTGGCTTTACTGTTGCGACTGGTCCAGAAGTTGAAGATGATTATCACAACTTTGAAGCATTGAACATTCCGGGTCATCATCCTGCACGTGCGATGCACGACACTTTCTATTTTGATGCGAATCATTTACTTCGTACGCATACCTCAGGCGTGCAAATTCGTACGATGGAAAATCAGCAGCCTCCAATCCGTATTGTGTGTCCTGGTCGTGTTTATCGCTGTGACTCGGACCAAACGCATTCGCCAATGTTCCATCAAATCGAAGGTTTGTATGTGGCTGAAAACACCAGCTTTGCAGAACTAAAAGGTTTGTTGGTTAACTTGTTAAATGAATTCTTTGAAAAAGATTTGAAAGTACGTTTCCGTCCATCTTATTTCCCATTTACAGAGCCAAGTGCGGAAGTGGATATCATGGATGAACGTGGTAAATGGTTGGAAGTTTTGGGCTGCGGTATGGTGCATCCAAACGTTTTACAAGCCGCTGGCATTGACCCAGAAAAATACAAAGGCTTTGCCTTTGGTTTAGGTGTAGAACGTTTTGCAATGTTGCGTTATGGCATTAATGACCTACGTATGTTCTACCAAAATGATGTGCGTTTCTTACGCCAATTTGCTTAAACAGTTTTATACCTCTCCCTAACCTCTCCTAAAAGGAGAGGGGTTGTCCATCATGACTTAGGGTTCGTCCTCTTTCTTTAAAGGGGCGCTAGAGGGGATTAGAAATTTAGAATTAATAGGTTTTTATACAATGAAAATTAGCGAAAATTGGTTGCGTACATGGGTTAACCCAGCCATTGATAGCGATACACTTTCTGACCAACTGACCATGTTAGGTTTAGAAGTTGATGATTTATCTCCTGCTGCAAAACCATTTACTGGTGTAGTAGTCGGTGAAGTTTTAACAGTGGTTCAACATCCCGATGCTGACCGTTTACGTGTCACTACTGTAAACATCGGTTCAGGCGAGCCGTTACAAATCGTTTGTGGTGCTCCAAACGTGCGTGTAGGCATGAAAGCTCCTGTAGCAACCATTGGTGCAGTACTTCCGGGCGATTTCAAAATCAAAAAAGGCAAGCTTCGTGGTGTTGAATCGCAAGGCATGCTGTGCGGTGCGTCTGAAATTGATCTTGAAGACAAAATCGACGGTCTATTAGAGCTTCCTGCAGATGCTCCTGTTGGTGTAAATGTGCGTGAATATTTAGATCTTGATGACAATGTGATTGATATCAGTATTACACCAAACCGTGGTGACTGTTTCAGTATTCGTGGTATTGCACGTGAAATTGGTGTGATTAATCAACTCCCTGTGACTGCCCCTGAAATTAAAGAAGTTGCTGCAACAATTACTGATGAGAAGAAAGTTGTTATTGAAACTGATGGTTGCCCACGTTACTTAGGTCGAGTGATCAAAAACGTCAATACCAAAGCACCAACTCCTGAGTGGATGGAACGTGCATTGGCTCGTGCGGGCATTCGTCAGCACAGTATTTTGGTCGATATTACCAACTACGTTTTAATGGAATTGGGTCAACCTTTACATGCATTCGATGGCGGTAAAGTTGAAGGGTCAGTTCGTGTACGCCAAGCAACAGCAGCAGAAAAATTAACGTTGTTGAATGAACAAGAAGTTGAATTATCTGAAAACGTGATGGTGATTGCGGATGATCAAAAAGCTTTGGCGATTGCAGGAATCATGGGCGGTCTAAGTTCAGCCGTTTCTGACGATACCACTGAAATTTTCCTTGAGTCGGCGTTCTTTGATCAACTCTATATCGCAGGTCGTGCACGTAGTTTTGGTTTGCATACTGATGCATCTCAGCGTTATGAACGCGGTGTAGACTTTGAATTGCCGATGACGGCAATGCACCGTGCTTCTCAGCTTATCGCTGATTTAGCTGGCGGTGAATTTGGTCCAATTACTGTTGCTGAAAAAGTAGAGTTATTACCAAAACGTGAAGCCATTGAACTAAATCAAGCACAAGTCGATCAACTCCTCGGTTATAAAGTTGAATCTGCATTTATTACCGATGCTTTAACGCGTTTGGGTTGCAATGTCACTGTGAAAGCAGAAGGTGAGTGGACTGTTGTACCACCATCACACCGCTTTGATATGGCGATTTATCAAGACCTCATCGAAGAAGTGGCACGTATTCACGGTTACGACAATATTCAAATTAGCTTGCCGGTGATTGATGTCAAACTAGCGAAATACCAAGACCAATTTGAATTGGTTCAGTTACGTCAAACTGCAGTGGCTTTGGGTTATCAAGAAGCGATTAGCTTTAGCTTTGCAGATGCGAAACTAGAGAAACAATTGAATCCACAGGTTCAACCACTAGCGCTTGCAAACCCGATTTCTAGCGACCTTGCAGTGATGCGTTCAACCTTATTATCAAGTTTGATCCCATGTGTGCAATACAACGTGAACCGTCAACAAAACCGTGTGCGTTTCTATGAGCTTGGTCTACGTTTTGATTATCAAGGTGCGAACAGCATTCATGATCTTAAACAGATCCCAACCTTTGCACTAGTTGCAACAGGTTCGCGTACGACTGAATCTTGGCATGGTAAAGCACAGCCTATGGATTTCTTTGACTTTAAAGGCGATGTAGAAGAGATTTTAAATTCTGCACGTTTAAATGTTGAATATGTACGTTCAGAACGTACGTGGTTGCATCCAGGCCAATCTGCTGAAATCTTAGTCAATGGTCAATCAATTGGTTACTTCGGTCGTTTACACCCATCTTTAGAAGATGAGTTGGATTTGGCGACTACTTGGGTAGCTGAATTGGATCAATTGGCTGTTTTGCAAACTTATGTATCTAATTTTACAGAATTATCACGTTTTCCGTCGGTTCGACGTGATATTGCGCTTTTAATTAGTGATAAGATTAATGTTAGTGAAATTCAGCAACTTATCGAAAAAACAGGCGGTGAACTTTTAGACGCAGTTTGGTTGTTCGATGTGTACACTGGTCAAGGTGTCGAAGAAGGCAAGCGCTCATTGGCATTTGCAATTCAATGGCAACATCCAACACGTACATTAGAAGATGCTGAAATCAAAACCGGTATGGATAACATACTTCAGGTGTTGGAAAACACTTACCAGGCGACATTGAGGGCTTCATGACAGCATTAACAAAAGCAGAAATGGCTGATCATTTAAGTGAGCTCACGAGTTTAAACCGTCGTGAAGCAAAACAAATGGTCGAGTTATTCTTCGATGAGATTAGCCAAGCGCTAATCTCTGGGGAACAAGTTAAACTCTCTGGTTTCGGTAACTTCGAGTTGCGTGATAAACGTCAACGCCCAGGCCGTAACCCGAAAACGGGTGAAGAAATTCCGATTTCTGCCCGTCGTGTAGTGACCTTCCGTGCGGGACAAAAATTCCGTCAACGTGTTGGAAATGAGCAGATCGATTGATCTGCTTTTTTTTGTCTTTGATTTAGTAGGCGCAGTGCTCATCATCTATCGCACAATTCATGTTGAAGAATATTCTTTTAAAGTGAGACGATATACTTGAGTTGAGTTGAGTTGTCGTAGAGGTTGATTGTGGCTTTCCTTTAGCTAAATTGTCAGTTTTTATTTTTTAATAAGTATGGGTTTAGTATTTTGAATTTTAGCTCTTTTTATGAACTAGGGTTTAAAGTTTGAGGCAATAAAAAAGAGAGCCAAAGGGCTCTCTTTTTGTGCTGAATAATCGGTTAGATTATTGAGCAGCAGCTTCAGAAGCAGCAGTAGTAGCTTCAGAAGCAGCAGCAGTAGCTTCAGAAGCAGCAGCAGTAGCTTCAGATGCAGCAGCTTCAACAGCAGCAGCGTCAGACGCAGCAACTACTTCAGAAGCAGCAGCTTCAGATGCAGCAGCAGGAGCAGCTTCTTCAGTTTTTTTAGCACAACCAACGAAAGCTAAAGTAGTAGCAACTGCAGCAGCAATAGCGATTTTTTTGAATAACATGGCATCACTCTCTAAAATATGAGATTAAAAAATAACCTGCGTTAGTCTGTTGTGTGCTTTTATTATGCCTAATTTGAATAGGTATTAAAAATGCATAGAGCAGTCTAACTGGTCTGCGTGTATGCTATCACTGAGTATTTTGAAATGCTACTAGTGACTTTGAAAAAACCGTTAAAAATAGGTGAAAAACGGCCATTTTTTAACAGAAAATAACAATTAAGAGAAAGTTTTATATTGGCGAAATAGCAAATAAACTACTAAAAAGAATAGGGTTTTTTAACATATATTTTTTATAATCATAAACTTGAAAATAAGTTTACATGGAGATCTATCAAATGTTTCTTTGTGTAACTAAAGTCAACCAAATAAAAAGGCCATCGTTATAGATGGCCTTTTCAGTCAAACATTCAACTTAGTTGGATGCTTTACGTTTCATTTGATCGAAGAAATCATCATTGGTTTTGGTTTCTTTCATGCGATCAAGCAAGAATTCCATCGCTGCAAGTTCGTCTTGTGTATGAAGCAATTTACGTAAAATCCAAACTTTACGTAGGTTATCTTCAGACATCAAACGCTCTTCACGACGTGTACCTGATTTTTTGATGTTCATCGCAGGGAACACACGTTTTTCAGCAATACGACGGTCTAGGGTAATTTCTTGGTTACCTGTACCTTTGAATTCTTCATAGATCACTTCATCCATCTTACTGCCAGTTTCAATCAACGCAGTTGAGATAATTGTCAGTGAACCACCTTCTTCGATATTACGTGCTGCACCGAAGAAACGTTTTGGACGTTCTAAAGCATGGGCATCCACACCACCAGTAAGAACTTTACCAGATGAAGGGATTACAGTGTTGTAAGCACGTGCTAAACGAGTAATTGAGTCAAGCAAAATCACTACATCTTTTTTGTGTTCAACAAGACGTTTAGCTTTTTCAATCACCATCTCTGCAACTTGTACGTGACGAGCTGGTGATTCATCGAATGTTGAAGCAACCACTTCACCACGAACAGTACGTTCCATTTCTGTTACTTCTTCAGGACGTTCGTCAATCAGAAGGACAATCAAGAAACATTCAGGATTGTTACGAACAATCGACTGTGCGATGTTTTGTAACAACATGGTTTTACCCGCTTTTGGCGGTGCAACGATAATTGAACGTTGACCTTTACCAATCGGAGCAACCAAGTCAACCACACGCGCAGTTAAGTCTTCTGTTGTACCATTACCTAATTCCATTACCAATTGTTCGGTTGGAAATAAAGGTGTTAAGTTTTCGAAAAGAATCTTATTACGTGAGTTTTCGGGTGTGTCGTAGTTAATTTGATTAACTTTTAATAATGCAAAGTAACGTTCGCCTTCTTTAGGTGGACGAATCGTACCTGTAATAGTGTCACCAGTACGAAGGTTGAAGCGACGGATTTGTGATGGGCTCACATAGATATCGTCAGGGCCGGCTAGGTAAGAACCCGCTGCAGAGCGTAAGAAACCAAAGCCGTCCGACAGAATTTCTAGAACGCCATCACCAAAAATCTCTTCGCCGTTCATTGCGTGGCGCTTTAAGATGGCAAAAATAATATCTTGCTTACGGTTACGAGCCATTCCTTCGAGGCCCATAAACTCGGCAATCTTGATGAGTTCGCCAATCGGTTTTTTCTTGAGTTCGGTTAAGTTCATAGGTGGTCAGATAGAATCTAAAATTCTGAGGTACAGGTTGGAAAAGGGAGCAACAAATGTGCCGCGATCATGCAAGAAACGATAGCAATTGGTTTGCACAAAACAATTCAGAGATCTGATTCGTTATATGAAGAGAGATGTGAAAAACAATTCTGTTGCCGAGCGGCATTTTATGTGTTGTGTTGTAAGAAAATGACAGGATTTGAGATCCTTAATTTCTTGAGTAAACAATATAAGAGAGAACACAGCATTTGTCAATTTATCAACCAAAAAAATACGCTGTGTAAAACAGCGTATTTTCGATTGTTTTTATCGAAAAAATATTAGATGTTTTCTTCGATGAAAGCTGTCAATTTAGATTTTGGTGCGGCACCGACTTGGGTTGCTACAACTTCGCCGTTTTTAAACATTAATAATGCAGGAATGTTACGGATGTTGTAGTTTACAGCTGTTTGTTCGCAAGAAGTTACGTCTACTTTAACGATTTTAACTTTGCCTTCAAACTCAGTTGAAAGTACTTCAAGTACAGGTGCAATGGCTTTACAAGGAGCACACCAACCTGCCCAGAAATCTACAAGTACAGGAGTATCAGACTCTAGTACGTCAGCTTGGAAGTTTGCATCAGTTGTATTTACGATATTGCCAGACATGGATTTTGCTCCGGATTTAATTTTTAAGTTGACTCTATGCTTATAAGTATTACATAGCCAACTATAACAATGTAGGGGGTTATGTAAATTTTCGACCTGAATGGTCAGTTTGTCTAATGGATGATCACGATGCCGATGATCGTGTATGACTATCATTGCTTCAGATAAAAAAACGATAAGTTCCGTTCGAACTGCTCATAAATGGCTTTTAAATTGCATGTATGTGAATTAATCTAAGCACAATTCTGAACAGGTTTTTTTGAATAATGTCTGATTTTTTGATTGATGAAGAATTACTTGCTGCTATCGATATGGGATCGAACAGCTTCCACTTGGCTATCGCACGTGTAGACCATGGCGAAGTGAAAAAAGTTGCATCAATGTCAGAAAAAGTACAGCTTGCCGCAGGTCTAGACGAAAATAAAAATTTGACTGAAGCCGCACAGCAACGAGGTTTAGCCTGCCTAGCACGATTTGTAGGGCGTTTAAATCCTGTCCAAGCCAACCGTTTACGTATTGTGGCGACCAATGCCTTGCGCCAAGCAAAAAATGGTCATGAATTTATTCAAAAAGCCGCTGAAATTTTACCGAAACCCATTGAAATCATTGCTGGTCGTGAAGAAGCCCGTCTCATTTATTTGGGAGTTTCACATACCATGGCAAACAGTGGTCGTCGTCTAGTGATTGATATTGGTGGGGGTTCTACAGAGCTGATTATTGGTGAAGAGTTTGAACCGATTCATACTGAATCCGTGCAAATGGGCTGTGTCGCTTTTACCAAAGCGTTTTTTGCCGATGGTGAAATTAACCTGAAAAGTTTTGATAAAGCGGTAAATGCTGCTCGCAAGGAAATTGCAGGTATTGCTAACACTTATAAAGCTGCGGGCTGGGATACTGTTGTCGGTTCAAGCGGTACGATCAAAGCGTGTCGTCAGATTTGTGTCAATATGGGCTGGAGTAACGATCAGGAAGAACTGACACGTGACGGTCTATTTAAACTCAAAGATAAATTGCTTAAATATAAGCATGTCAATGAAATGGAATTTGATGGTCTAAAAGAAGACCGTCGAGCAGTTTTGCCAGCCGGTATTGCCATTTTATATGCCGTCTTTGATGTGCTGAATATCGATAAATTGGTCTATTCGGATGGCGCATTACGTGAAGGCGTGATGTATGACCTCTTGGGTCGTTTCCAACATGAAGATGTTCGAGATCGTTCTGTACATGCGTTGATGGGTCGCTACAACGCAGATGTGAAACAAGCTGAGCGTGTAGTCAATACCGCGCAACAACTGTTTAATGGTGTGGCGACCGCACTGAATTTGACCAGTGATGACAGTGATTTACTGCGTCGTGCAGCGTATTTGCATGAAATTGGCTTAGCGATCAGTCATAGTGGTTACCATCGTCATGGTGCTTATTTACTGCAACATTCGGATATTCCGGGTTTCTCACAAATTGATCAAAACCATTTGTCACATTTAGTGGCGCATCATCGTCGTAAGTTACGTAGTGACGCGCGCATTGATGTGATGAAAGTCGGTGGTAACAAACTTGTTTACTTATGTCTATTGCTTCGTTTAGCAGTTTTATTAAATCATAGTCGCAGCGATGAGATGCTTCCTGCCATTGAATTAAGCGTGGACAATGCGCAACAATGGCAACTTAGTGTTTCTGGTGATGCCAAACAGTGGCCTTTGTTGGTTGCAGACTTGCATGATGAGCAGGTGCAATTTAAGCATTGGGATATTGAACTGAATATCCAGTCGGAACAATTTATCAATTAACAGACCAGTTAAGTTAGGGATAATGATCGACCTATGAAAAATAAAGCAGCTCAATCTAAAGCCTGGACTACGGTTCAGATCGCACGTCATCCTGAACGTCCGCAGTTTTTGGATTATGTTGGCGAAATTTTTACAGAGTTCGATGCTTTGCACGGTGACCGCCTATTTGGTGATGACGGCGCGATGATTGGTGGTTTGGCTCGTTTAGATGGTCAGCCTGTGATGATTGTAGGTCAGCACCGTGGTCGTAGTACACGTGAAAAATTACAACATAATTTTGGTATGAGTAACCCCGAAGGTTACCGTAAAGCACAGCGTTTATTGGATATGGCCGAGCGTTTTAATCTGCCAGTCTTTACCTTTATTGATACCATGGGTGCGTACCCAGGTGTGGGTGCAGAAGAGCGTGGTCAGGCCGAAGCGATTGCAACTAGCTTAGCTCAGCTTTCTTCACTCAAAGTGCCTGTAGTGGCAACGGTATTGGGTGAAGGTGGTTCGGGTGGTGCGCTCGGTATTGGCGTGGCTGACCGTGTGATTATGCTATCTCACAGTATTTATTCAGTGATTTCACCTGAAGGCTGTGCATCTATTTTGTGGAAAACTGCAGAGAAAGCAGAACAAGCAAGTGAAGCATTGGCATTGACGGCAGATAAATTGCAGAAGATGGGCATTGTGGAATACGTGGTGGACGAAGCGGAAGGCGCACATTTAAACCCTGAAAAAGTCATGCAGGATTTGAAAGTGGTCTTGAAGCAAGCTCTAGAAGAACTGCAACCAATGGATGCAAACGAACGATGCGAAGCGCGTTATCAGCGTTTAATGAAGTTTGGCAGCGACAATTTAGGGCTGACTGCTTAAGTCAAATTCAGGCGCTGCCTGAACAAAGCCGATTTTTAATAGGATGTAGTGGTGGCATGGATTCCATGTTGCTGCTGCATCTTATGCCGTTTTTGTGCCCTGAAAAAATACGGGTAATTTATATTGATCACCAACTACAAGAGAGTAGTCACGCTTGGGGGGAGTTTGTACGTGCTCAGTGTGCAGCGCTGAATCTTCCATTCATCATACAAAAAGTTCAGGTTGCGCAAGGTAACCTTGAAAATCAAGCACGCTCGGCCCGCTATCAAGCCTTTGCCCAACATTTACAAGCAGATGAAATATTGGTACTCGCGCATCATCAGCAAGATCAAGCCGAGACACTGATGTTGCGGCTACTTTCAGGTGCTGGTGTCCATGGCCTTGCTGCCATGAAAAAATTCGATGTACGTGAAGATTTTGCTTTATGGCGTCCGCTATTGGATCTTTCACGTGAGCAAATTTGCCAATGGGCAGCACAACTGCATGTGCAAAATATTCAAGATCTCACTAATTTTGATACCGACTATGACCGCGCGTGGAGTCGTGAAATTTTGTGGCCACTACTCAGTGAGCGATTTCCTAAAATGCAGAAAGCTCTGAGCCGAACCAGTTATTTGATGCAAGATGCTGATGAAATTTTACACGAGGTGTTGCAACAAGATTTGGCAGCCTGTGGTTCATCGCAAACTTTATCTTTAGTGGTTTTACAACAGCTCAGTCTGGCACGTCAGCGTCAGTTGTTATCGCACTGGATGAAAGGTGAGGGGCAATATCGTCCAAGTTTTGAAATGGTACAGCGATTATTTTCAGAAGTGATTGGCTCACGCGAAGACTCGCAAGCGGCATTACACTGGAATGGATTTTATTATCTGCGCTTTCAACAGCAACTTCATCGGATTACCAAAGCGGATTATCTGCCAGCAGAATCCATTCAAGAGGTTGAAGTTGTAACTTGTGTTGCAGGTCAGTGCCTCAAGTTGCCTGCCGGCCATTTTGTGATTCAACCCTCAGAGGTTGGCTTATCACCTGAATTATTGGGGCAGCAACTGCAGATACGCCCACGCCTTGGCGGCGAAAAAATTCATTTATATGGTCGTGTCGGAAGTTGGCCTTTGAAAAAAGCCATTCAGCAGGCGCAAATTTTTCCATGGCAGCGTCATACTATTCAAATATTAAGCCGAGATAATGTTATGCTAGGCGTCTTTACGCCTCAGGGCTTTTGGTTGGCGCAGTCTGAATTTTGTACTCAAGCTGGCTGGCAACCGACATTATCTCTTAACGCTAAATCTGCAATATCGGATCTTCAATCATGAGCGCAATTCTAAATTGTAATATCAGTTTCATTGGTGGCGGCAACATGGCACAGGCTTTAATTGGTGGCCTAATTGCACGTGGTGTCCCGACTACACGTATTACAGTTTCAGATCCCGTAGAAAAAGTACGTGAGCTTTTGGCTGAAAAAGATTTGCATGTGACCGATGATAATGTTGCGGCAATTCGAGATGCTGACATTGTTCTTTTTGCAGTTAAACCTCAGGTGTTGGCAAAAGTTTTGGCACCATTACAAGGTTTGCTAGAAGGGAAGTTGGTGATTTCAATTGTTGCAGGTGCAGAAATTGCAACGATTTCAAAACTATTAGGCACAGAGCGTATTGTTCGTGTCATGCCAAATACACCGGCTTTAGTTCAAACCGGTGCGCATGGCTTATATGCAGTTGAAGCGGTTTCAGCTGAAGATCGTGATCTTGCAAGTCAAGTTTTGGCTTCAACGGGTTTAACACTTTGGGTAAACTCAGAAGCGCAAATTGATGCGGTAACAGCAGTTTCTGGCTCAGGTCCTGCATACTTTTTCTATATGATGGAAAGTATGATCCGTGCAGGTAAAAACATGGGCTTGGATGAAAAGGTAGCTACAGCGCTAACCTTGCAAACTGCATTAGGTGCCGCACAAATGGCAATTACCAGTGCCAATAGTCCTGCGGAGTTACGTAAAAATGTAACCTCTCCAAACGGTACCACACAAGCTGCGATTGAAGTATTTGATCGTGCTCAAATTTCACAAAATATTCAGGCCGCTTTAGCCGCAGCGCAAAAGCGTAGTCAAGAGTTGGCACAAGAGTTAAGCGAAAGCACCAAATAATTCGATTTGATTTAGGAAAGTTCAAGTATGGGCTCTGCTCAAATTTTTGGAATCATTATTAACGTTGCAATTTTGCTCGTATTTTTCCGTTTTTTAATGCAGCTTGCTGCCGTGAGTCCATATAACCCTGTGGTTTTGGCAACAGCAAAAGCAACAAAAATTGTCGACATCTTTAGCCGAATTTTCCCAACTTTGGCCAAAGGTCGAGTGAATACCGCAGCATTGGTGTTGGTGGTGATTCTGTATTTGTTAAAAATGTTTGGTTTGATGTATTTGTCAGGCGTGGCGGTGAATAGTCCATTCCATCTGATCATTATGACCTTTGTGACCATGATTCAGGATTTAATCCGTTTCTGTCGTTACTTAATTTTTGCATCGATTATTTTGAGTTGGGTCGTGATGTTTAGCCAGTCACGTTCGCCTTATATTGAAGTGGTTCAAGAGTTGGCAGAACCGCTACTTGCGCCATTCCGTCGTATTCTTCCAAATATGGGGATGATTGACTTGTCACCAATTTTTGCGATTTTGGCATTGTTGGTTGCGGAAACCATTATGAAGCAAGTCGCAATTGCATTATTGACTGGTCTTTAATCTGAGCTAAGACGAGTTAAATTAAAAAGGACGCCGAGGCGTCCTTTTTTGTGGATTTAATATGTGGTGTAAAACAAGATATTTCTACTAACTAAGAAACATCTCACCTCCATCCCAACCTTCCTCCTATAAGGAGAAAGGTGTGAATGAACGTGAATGAATTAGTGTGCTTCGTCCCAGTTATTGCCTTGACCGACTTCCACAATCAGTGGAACGGAAATTTTCAACACAGATTGCATCACTTCAGTCAGTTGGGCAGACAGTTCATCGGCAATTGCAGCATCAACTTCAAACACCAATTCATCGTGTACTTGCAGTAACATTTTGGCTTGATCTTTCGGTAAGATTTTATCGACGGCGATCATGGCCAATTTAATAATATCCGCTGCAGAACCTTGTAGTGGTGCATTGATCGCTGCACGTTCAGCGCCTTGTTTCACCATTTTGTTGCTCGCCATAATGTCTGGTGTATACAGACGACGACCTAAAATGGTTTCCACAAAACCTTGTTCACGTGCAACTTGGCGAGTACGTTCCATATATTCCAAAACACCAGGGTAGCGTTGGAAGTATTTACCAATATAGTTACGCGACTCTTCTCGAGTGAAACCCAACTGACGGGTCAAACCAAATTCAGACATACCATAGAGCAGGCCGAAGTTCACCGCTTTGGCTTGACGACGTTGGTTGCTGGTCACTTCATCGAGTGGAATGCCCAAAACTTCTGCCGCAGTACGTTTATGTACGTCTTGTCCATGATTAAAAGCATCGACCAATGCATGATCTTGCGAGAAATGCGCCATTAAACGTAATTCGATTTGCGAGTAATCGGCTGCCAGTAAAATGCGACCTTCAGGTGCAATAAAGGCTTTACGGATTTGACGTCCAATATCTTCACGGACAGGAATGTTCTGTAAGTTTGGATCGGTAGATGACAGACGACCTGTAGCCGTTAAAGCTTGGTGGTAACTGGTATGCACACGATGTGTGTCATTATTCACTTGTTTTAACAGACCATCGGTATAAGTGCTTTTCAGTTTAGAGAGACCACGATATTCCAAAATTAAGTCGGTAATCGGATGGTCGATTTTTTCTAAGACACTTTCACTGGTACTGTACTGACCTGTAGAGGTCTTCTTACCGCCTTTTAAACCTAATTTATCAAACAGAATCTCACCAACTTGTTTTGGTGAGCTGACATTGAAGCTTTGACCCGCAAGATCGGTAATTTCTGTTTCTAAATTTTGAATGGTATTGGCAAATTCCACACCGAGTTGGTCGAGGAAGTTCATATCTAGCTCAATGCCGTTTTCTTCCATAGAGGTTAGAACACGGGCAACCGGCATTTCAATATTGTGCAAAATATTGATCAGTTCCGGATGGGCTTGTAACTTTTTATCGAGTACTTCATACAGACGATAGGTCACATGGGCATCTTCTGCGGCATAATGGGCTGCAGTTTCAAGCTCAATTTGGTTAAAGGTCTTTTGTTTTGCACCTTTGCCAGCCACTTGTTCGAACGTCGTTGTGAGATGACTTAAATACAAACGCGCGACGTCATCCATTCCATGACGAGTTGCCACAGAGTTGAGGACATAAGAGGCTAACATGGTATCGAAATACCAACCTGCCAAATGAATACCATGATTTTCTAAGACATGTGCATCATATTTGAGATGATGACCAATTTTTTGTACGTCATTATCTTCAAGTAAAGGTTTGAGTTGATTCAGAATTGTGTCGCGATCAAGTTGTTGCGGCGCACCTTCATAATCATGCGCAAGCGGCACGTAATAGGCATCATGTGCATCTAAAGCCACCGAGAAACCTACAATCTGCGCCACGCGGTAGTCAAGGCTAGTGGTTTCGGTATCAAAGGCAAAACGCTTTTCAGTACTTAGACGCTTGAATAACACATCCCAATCTTCTTGGGTCAATACTGTGTGATAACGTGCTTCACCGAGTAAATCATCAACACTGGTTTTGTCCGCTTGATCTTCAACTTCAGGTGCATTGGCTACAGTCGCCGTGGTGTTGATGGCTTTGGCTGCTTGTTTGTAGGTTGCGCCATTGGGGTTGTTCGGATGATCTAAAGACTGCAGTTGGTTACGGAATTCTAGTTCCGTATATAAATCACGCAGTGCTGGAATATTTGGGTCGGCAAGTTTCAAATCTTCGTATTTAAGGCCCATGTCGAGGTCACAAACGATGCTCGCCAGTTGGTGGTCAAGAGCAATTCCTTCAACATTTTCTTTAATGTTTTGACCGACTTTACCTTTAATGCTGTCGACATTTTCTAAAATGCCGCCAATCGAGCCGTACTCGGTTAAAAGTTTCGCTGCTGTTTTTGCGCCAACACCGGGTACACCACGGATGCCGTCAGAGGCATCGCCCATCAATGTTAGGTAGTCAATGATTTGATTCGGCCACACCCCAAATTTTTCAAAAACGCCTTGAACGTCCATCGGTTTGTCTTTGAAGCTGTCTTCTAAAGTGACACGCTCAGTAACGAGCTGCGCCATGTCTTTATCACCGGTGGAGATCAAAACTTGATGACCGGCTGCTTCAGCGCGTTTGGCTAAAGTTCCGATAATGTCATCGGCTTCAGCACCTGGCAACATATGTAGTGGAATCCCTAGAGCACGAATTAATGCATGAAGATATGGAATTTGTTGTGATAATTCTTCAGGCATACTTGGACGGTCACCCTTATAAATCGGGGACAATTCATGACGGAAGGTTGGTTCAGGTGTATCGAAAATAACGGCCATATGCGTCGGTTGGATGCGACGCATTAATTTTTGGATGGCAGAAATGGCACCTCGGATTGCATTGGTATGCAAACCGGTTGAAGTGGTTAATGGTGGCAGTGCATGGTAGGCACGAAATAAAAAGTATGAGCCATCGACCAAGACAAATGGTGGCATGGATAATTTCCTAATCCTGAAAACGGTTTTATTGTACGTGATTTTTTGCCCGTACGCTGAGTCTAGATTGTATATGTAACTTACCGAATCACTGATGAATAGTTTTAATCCATCGGTCAGGCTCATGTATCATCAAAACATTCAGGAAAATGACGAAGCAGGTATGCTGAAACAGAATAATGAAATCAAGATGATTTGGTTGATGTCGCTGATTATGGTGGGGATCGGGGCATGGTACTTAGATGTCCGTATCCTGAGTTATATCAGCGGCATCGGTTTTATGCTCAGTGTGATGAATTATGTCGATGATTTGCAGCACGGCGCTGATGCACTGAGCTCATCCAAACAACCATTTCAAGTGACATCAAAGGTTCCGTTATATATTGCATCGTTATTAACGGTCGTTGGACTGTTAACAGAATTGGGATATTTAGTTGCGATTGGGATAAGCCTGTGGGTCTATTTTTTTCTGCGTTGGCTGAAACGATTAGAACGTCAGCTGCATCTATTGCAAGGACGTGCGCTTCAGTCGCAATCGAGTCATGCAGCTACTTCAATATCAGCGCCTACAATAGACCGTCCTGAAATTTTTGATTCTGACAATACACCATTTGTACATCCCGCGACGGCAATTGGTACAGCTAGACATCAGGCAGTAGTCAATTCATCGTCTACTAATACACCATCCAAGTCTGCGCCAAATCTATCTAGTCAAATTCAGCAATGGCTTTTCCAAGGTAATCCTGTGTTAAAAGTGGCGGTGTTGGTCTTGGTGATTGGCGTGGTGCTCTTACTTAGATTTGCCACAGAGCATTGGCAACTGAGCTTAGCCATGAAGCTGTTGATTGTGAGCTTGATCAGTGCTGGTGTTGTCGGACTGGGTTTTTGGCTACAAACCAAAAACCGCAGTTTTGCCTTGGCGCTAGAAGGTTTAGGTCTTGCAGCGCTGTTTTTGACTTTATTTTTTGCCTATTACAATGCCGTGATTTCGGGCTTTAGCATAGCCTGTGTACTGTATGCAGCGCTTATGGCATTGACGATTTGGCTCAGTTTGAAACAGCAGTCGGTAGAGCTGGCAATCATGGCGATGCTGATTGCCTATCTTGCTCCATTTACCTTGCCTGTTCGTGATGCAACTGCAACGGAATTTATTGCCTATTATCTTGTGATTAATATTGCTGTTGCGGTCATGAGTACTTTAAGACCGTGGAAATATCTGAATCAAATCGCATTTTTGATGACGGTGATTATGGGTGGTGGATATGCTTTTTACCACGGATACACCACCGAACGTCAGATGATGAGCGTGTTGGTTTTAGCTCACGCTGCAATTTTTATTTGGCTCGGTTTTCGTTTTAGTCAGTTATTGGCGAAACAAGATCTTGAGCATTTTCAGCTTAAACCTGCCTTGGATATTGCACTGATTTTTGCCGCACCAGTGCTTGCTTATCTGGCATTGTATTTGATGTATTTTGAGGAAACGGTATGGCAGGCGGGGTATAGCTTGCTATTCGCAGCGCTTTTTGCCGTACTGTATAGCATCAGTAAACGCAGTGCTGTGATTCCACTGATTGCACAAAGTTATTTGAGTTTGACCTTAATTTTCTTGGCATTGATTCCACCGATAGTATTGAAAGAGCAGTGGAGTGTAGTTGGTTGGGCAGTTGAAGGTGCGTTGATATTTATATATGCCCTATACAAGCAGTCCAATATCAGCCGTTATTTAGGCATGGCGCTCTTGGTGATGGCGGGTTGTTCAAGTCTGTATTATTTGGTTCAACTGCCACATTTCCCTGCACAGATGTATTGGGGCGTGTGTTTGAGCTATTTGGCGGCCATTATCGTGACGCACGCTGTTCCTGCATTTCATAAACAGCTTTCAAGTTCGAGTATTGCCTTTCAATGTGTGCAAATGCTCTCAGCAACTACTATGTTCATCATGTTGCTCTTAGATTGGCTGCAGAGTAGTCATCAATTGGCCTTGAGTCTATTGATCGTCAGTGTGGCCTATCTGTTGGTGAATGAAGGCTTGTTAAAACGAAAAGCTTCGTGGAGTTGGTCCATCATTAAGTCGACGGGTCTAGTACCTGTTTGTGTGATGGGGCTGTACCAAGTTATTTCAGTGAGTGAGAACGGTCAGTTACTTTGGCATTCAACGATGGAGCAGATGTATTTTGCATTCGCTGGGCTGAGCTTGACGCTGCTTTGGCTACGACCATTACTCGGTGTGCGTGAAGAAAAAGAATGGGTCAGTTTTGGGATTCTAAGCAGCTTGGCGTGGACCAGTCTGACACTGATACCCAGTATGCCGTATATCAGTGTGGTAATTTTGCCGCTGATATTTTGTGCATGGTGTTATTGGCAAGCGCAGCAACCGGCCTGGAAAATGTTTTGGCAAGCGCGTAGCAGCTTGTTTTTGGCTTTAAGTTGGATCATCAGTTCGCAATTATTTAGTCAGCAGGCCTTTGTGGGATATATCTTGCCGATACTGAATCCTTTTGATGCAGTGAGTTTGCTGTTGTTAGCGGCTTTTTTATGGATGTTGAATCAACAGTTAAAAGCTGGTTTAGATCGTAGCTTGGCTGCCGTGTTGAGTGTCCTAGGGCTACTTTGGTTAAGTAGTTATGTTGTGCTCCGTGCCTTACATATGTATCTGGATACGCCTTATAACAGTTTAGATATTTGGAGTGATGCGACCGTTCAACTAAGTTTTACCGTGCTGTGGGTGTTATTGGCTTTAGTGAGTATGCGCTTTGCCAGTCAGCGCCAATTACGTTCAGTTTGGCTACTCGGCGGCAGTATTTTGGTCTTGGTGACGTTGAAATTGGTCTTACTGGATTTATCTCATGTCGGCACCCTCATGCGAGTGATTTCGTTTATGGCCGCAGGTTTTGCCATGCTTTTGATTGCTTATATTGCCCCCATGCCGAATGACAAGATTGAGCCATGATGAAGTTCTTAAAGGTACGAAATCACTAAGCTGTACAGGTCGATGACTATAATAGTAGATGATAAAAAAGCCCCGCACATTTGATGATATGCAGGGCTTTTTATATCAAGTCTATAAACCATTATTTGAGTTGAGGCTCTCGTTGAATCTCTTGTGCATTGGCATATTGATCGACGTCAGCATCGTTTACTTGTGTAGAAAGCGGGTGGTCAACAAAACCCATTTTCGGTACAGGGATTTCAATTTTATTTTCTACAAAGGCATTACGAATCCGTTCTTGCATCTCATCGCGGACTTTTAGGAAATTCTCTCTTTGACACCAAATGGCAAAAAGCAGCTCAATGGAAGATTCTCGAAAGGCAGTGACGGTCACGGCAGGTTTAGGATCGGCCAAGACCAATGGATATTTACTGACGGCATCTAATAAAACTTCGCGGACTTTGATGATGTCTTCATGAAAGTTAATCGCAAGGGTAATTGGAATGCGCCGTATTGGAAACTTAGACAAGTTATGTACAGGTGCCCGAATCAGTTGTTCATTCGGCAAACGGACATAGACATTGTCCTGCGTGAGTAATTTGACCGACAGTAAATCAATCGAGATCACTTCACCTTCAATGGTATGCCCACGAATCAGTGTTAATTGAATGGTATCACCGACTTCAAAAGAACCTTCACCGATCAAGAACATCCCGCTGATCAGGTTGGATGCGGACGTTTGCGAGGCAAAACCCAGTGCGACCGTTAAAATACCCGCTGCACCCAAGAACACGCTGAGTTTAAAGCCGGCTTCTTTTAAACTGGCCATCACAAAGATTAAAAAGATGAAATAGAAAATCCCGCGACGCCAAACCAACTGCTGATGGGCATTGAAACGCATACCTACAGTACGAATAAAGGTATTCGAGATAAAACGAGCAATCAGAAAGCCGATGACTGCCAATAATACAGCCACCAATAATTCCGTCAGCCGATCAGTATTGAGATTGGCGACCATTCCTTTTAGGCTGCTGGTAATTTCTGTCGAAATATTTAAATCTGCCATGGCTCACCGTTAGAAAAATGAATCAAACATATTGAACAGCACATTGGCTGACTCGCGTGGCGGATGCAGATAAATCACGTCACCTGCTTGTGGCGGTGTACGGTTTTCAATTTTGACCCGCGGCGGTTTGTCATGACCCTCATGCACGACCCGAATTTGTGAAGTCCATAAACGTCCTGTACTTTCACTATAAAATAATGGCAAAGCCGGTACAGGGACATTCATACGGTCAAAGCGAATCTGTTGATTACTCACGTTATGAAACTCAATAGGGGTTACAGCACGAAAAGCACGAGGTTTGAGTTGTTTAAGTTCTGTACGACCATCAACTGCTGTGGCATAGCAAATTTCACCCATTCGATGGTTCGGACCAAACCAGGTATCTTTTGGTAGAATCACAGGTATATCAAACAAAGGTTCTCTAAGACCTTCGACAAAACCAGCAATCCAAAGCGGTGTGCTGATATATAGCGTTCCGCGCTGTCCAGCTGGAATATAAATCGGATCGACTGGTTTAATCACCACAGACCGATCGGCCAAACGTGGCATAATTTGAATTTTGTCATGTGTCTGGCGGAACATATAACGTTCCATTTTAATGGGCTGTGGAAAACCAAATTCAGGGTCTTGAATCGGATGCCATTGCTGCTCATAGTCAAACTGAAAGGTCGGGCGATGGTATTCCATACGCCACTCTTGCATGCCGCGCGTTACACGGAACAATAAAGACCCAAACTGCCAACTGCGCGGGTGATTCAGTTCAAATTGATATTCCCCCCACCATTTACGTTTTGGGGATTCCTTTTCAGTCAAATCATTTTCTAATGGCAATGCGTATATCCCTTGTCCTGATAAATCCTAAAAACAGACTTCACGCTGTCAGATGCTTAGAGTACACTCAAAACAACTTTTTTCATCATTATAATGCGTGATGCAAGTACTTAAACAATTACAAATACCATATAGTTTTGCCAAACGTCATGGCGTATTGCTTCGATATGAGGGTGATCAAGCTTTTATTGTACGTCGTGACAGCACGCCACTGCTGGCTTTACAAGAAGCACGTCGCTATTTAGGGCATCCTGCACAATATCAATTATGTGGCGAGCAAGAATTTAATCAATTACTCAGTGCAAGCTTTGCCGGAGACACCGGTGAGTCTCAACAAGTGGCAGCGGGTCTGGAAGATCATCCTGATTTACTTAGCCTTGCGGACTCTGTACCAGAAGCTGAAGATTTGATGGATCAGGAGGATGATGCGCCGATTGTACGCTTAATCAATGCCTTATTGTCGGAAGCGATCCGTGTCGGTGCTTCAGATATTCATATCGAATCTTTTGAAAAAAAGCTGTCTGTCCGCTTACGTGTCGATGGTCAATTACGTGAAATTGTCCAGCCACGTCGCGAGCTTGCGCCATTGTTGGTGTCACGGATCAAAGTCATGGCTAAACTCGATATTGCAGAAAAGCGAATTCCACAAGATGGTCGTATTTCACTGCGTTTGGCAGGCCGAGAAGTTGATGTTCGTGTATCAACCTTACCGTCTTCCTATGGTGAGCGTGTGGTGATGCGTTTACTCGATAAACAAGCTGGGCGTTTAAATATGACCCATTTGGGCTTGATGCAACATGACTATGATCGACTGAAACAACTGGTGCATCGTCCGCATGGCATTATTTTAGTTACGGGACCAACGGGTTCGGGTAAAACCACAACCTTATATGCGGCATTGTCTGATCTAAATGATGGTTCAAAAAATATATTGACTGCAGAAGATCCGATTGAGTATCAACTTGAAGGGATCGGGCAGACGCAGGTCAATACCAAAGTGGATATGACCTTTGCTCGTGCATTAAAAGCCATGCTTCGACAAGACCCAGATGTGGTGATGGTCGGTGAGATTCGTGATTTAGAAACTGCTGAAATTGCAGTACAAGCGTCATTAACAGGCCACTTGGTACTTTCAACGCTGCATACCAATACAGCAATCGGTGCGGTGACCCGTCTTAAAGACATGGGGATTGAACCCTTTCTACTTTCAAGCTCATTGATCGGTGTGGTGGCGCAGCGTTTGGTTCGAACCTTGTGCCGTCACTGTGCGACTTGGCATGATGCCGATGATTTTGAAAAAGACTTATTTAAGCATCTCGATGCATCGGCCGAATTAAAATTGCCACAACCTAAAGGATGTGAACAATGCTCGCATACTGGATTTACAGGGCGTACCGCAATTTATGAAATCGTCCCGATTGATGAGCAAACACGTCGCCTCATTCATGGTAATGCTGCTGAGTTTGAGTTAGAAAATCATGTACGTGCAAATGCGGGTTCAATTCGTGATGATGGTTTGCGTAAAGTTTTGGCAGGTAAAACCACCATTGAAGAAGTGCTCAGAGTGACGAATGAAGCGGCTGAATAGTCGGTGTGAAATATAAATAAAGCCCCGAAGCCTGTGTAATGATTCGGGGCTTTGCTTTAATTAATCTTTTCAAAATGAATTACAGCATCATATGCTTTGTCTGTCAGAGTGAGGTGAGTTGCATCACTGAGTTTCATTTCAATGCTATTGCTCTCTTTATATTTCAAAACATCATGGCTCACTTCGGCCATACCTGATGTAGTACTAGAAGTGCGCTCAGTATTATTTTTATCGAGCCAAAATTCGTCTTTAATTTGGTAGTCATCGCCTTGTTTGCTAATGGAAAGTTTGCGTAGGCTCTCCATGTCAGGTGTTTGTTTCCATTCCCCTGAAAAATCAGGCGCAGGTGTTTGGCTACATGCGGCTAAGGCCAAGCTTAGAAAAAGCATCGAAAAGTATGTTTTCATTGTAAAGTCCTGAAAATGATTTTAATTTTTTATGGATGTATAGTTAATTATAGTTTGAATATTAAACATTTTTTAAATTTTATTCATTATTCTTTCTATCGAATGTCTCATAATTTTTTATTTTAATTTGAACAAAAACAGCCCAAAAATATGGGCTGTACGGTCTTTCACTTACCACAAACTGACAACTTTCTTCATCAATTCAGCACGAATGGGCGCGGTTGGGTTACCTGCATTGCGCTGCGTTTCATTTTCATAAAACTTTTGCCAAGTTTGAACCATCTCTAAAGTGACATCTTGAGTTTTAAGCTTTTCAACGTCGGCTTTGGTGATGTTGGCTAAGCGCGCTGCAGCACCTTCTGGGCCTGTACCCCAACCAATGATGCCTTGACCATAGGCAGGTAAAGACATGTTGTTCGGTGTTGGCGGTAGCGCAAGACGTTGAATATCTGGATTAACCAAGGATTTAATCTGAGGACGGACTTTTTCAGATAGGGTTAATTCGGCAAAACTTAGTGTGGGTGCGCTGATTAGCAATGTACTGATAAGGAGAGGTTTAAGCATCATAGATCAACAAATGAATGTAAATAATAATCGTTATATATTTTAGCAAGGTTTTGGTAGCTGAATAAGAATATTTAAATGCATTGGAAATGGATAAGGCTTTATTTTGAGCTCAGCTGTAGATTTGTAGAAGTCAAAAAAGTTCAAAGCACTATTTTATAAGGAATTAAAACAGTGCTTTGTATAGATAGGTACAAATGGATTTAAGTCAAAACATTTAAAGTGACATTAATATTGTTTCGGGTCGCATTTGAATAGGGGCAAACAATATGTGCAGCATCGACCAATTTCTGTGCCTCGCTTGCATCCATACCCTCAAGATGAATATTAAGCGTCACTTCAATACCAAATCCTGTTGGAATAGGGCCGATACCAACATCACCTTCAACATAGGCAGCAGGGGCAATCGAAATTTTATCTCGGTTAGACACAAATTTCATTGCACCTAAAAAACAGGCTGAATAACCAGCGGCGAAGAGTTGTTCAGGATTCGTACCATTACCTGTACCCCCCATAATTTTCGGCACCGCCAATTGAACATCTAAATGACCATCGGACGTCGTTGCACGACCATCACGACCACCAGTGGCTTTTGCATGGGCTGTATAAACTGCTTTTTCTAAAGTCATTTTTCTAATCCCTCAGATGATGGTTCAAAATCATATCGTGGGGGATTTTGTTTAAATAATATTCAGTTTTTTTGTAATTTTATACAGAGTGAAAATCAATATTGAACCAAAACACGGTGCTGCATCAGTGGCATTGATGCGCGAATCTGTTGCTGCTCGTCTAAGTCAAAAGGAACTGTGAGTAGTTGAGCGCCTTCTTCTGCGGTGATTGCTAAAATTTGACCACGGCTGTTGCTTGCTCCAGCATGACCCCAAGTTTGACGCTTTTCACCATGCCAGCCTTGTTGTGCGGCACCTAATACAGCACATTGACTATCCATGGCACGAGCTTGCAGTAACAACTGCCAGTGCATTTCACCCGTGGTATAAGTAAAAGCTGCAGGCGCCGTTAAAATGTTTGCACCTTGGCTACGAAGTTTCAAAGCCAGTTCAGGAAAGCGCAAGTCGTAGCACACCATCAGGCCAATATTGCCAAAAGGTGTTGTTGCAACTACGGTTTCAGTACCAGGTTCAAAGAATTTTGATTCTTGATAGCCACCGACAGCGTCACCAACTTGCACATCAAATAAATGAATTTTGTCATAACGTGCTTCGGTACGTTCAGGGCTGATACACAGGCTAACAGTACGGACACGGCCATCTTGAATGATTGAACCATCTGGACGATAAGGGCATGGGAGTGTGCCCGCAACAATCCAAAGTTGATAACGATGTGCGAGTTGTTCTAGTCGCTGCTGAATACTTTCAAATTGCGCCGCGGTTTCGCGTTGTTTACCTGCGGCAAAGCAGACAAAATTTTCAGGAAATACAATGAGACTCGCACCTTGAGCCTGACATTGTTGCATCAATGACTCGATCACTTTGAAGTTATCTTCAATGTCATTTTGAGAATTCATTTGTGCAACGGAAAGTAAAGTCATGCGAAGAGGGTCTCTGCTGTGATTAACCTAAATTAGACATTTTGCTGCTTGGGTTGCACTAGATTATCCTGCTCTTTTTGCAGTTGTTTGACCAAAGGCTCAAACATATTTTGGTTGCTATCATTCAGTTTCATCAGCGTTTTGTGTGCATCTAAAACCGTATTCAGCATATTGCTATGGGTAATGTGTTCTTCCATAAGTGCGCGAGTGCATACACTTGGATCACCACAATAATTCAAAATAACAAACACTTGACCTAAACCCATGCTATTGGCAAGCGTTGTGATATCAGAGTTTGTAGACAACATTACCGCTTGGATATGGTGAACTTGTTTGAGCTTCAAACCCAGTTTCGCCAAAATGCCAAGAACAGTACTATCGATAAATGTCGTTTGGGTTAAATCAACGATTGCACCGACGACATTTTGTTGCTGTTCAATTTTGTTTAATAACTTGTCTAGACTAATACAAGATTGGGCACGCACTTCGCCAATAAGCTTAAAAATATGCGTTCCGTTCAAGCTTGCATATTCAACATGACCTGTTGACATATAAATGCCATTTGCAGAGAAGGATAGTAAATTATCCCATAGGGGCACAGCTTACTCAAGTAGCCGAGTATGATCAGAAAGTCGTATTCGGTTTAAGTAGTTGATTTCGTGATTAATTGATTCGACGTAAACTTAGGATGGCAATATCATCAGCAACATGGTCTGGTGCTTGAAATGATTGATTTTGCAAGTGATAGACCAATTGACCTAGCTGTTCATTCAATCCACCGTCAAAAGGTTCAAGTGCGCCATCCGAGCAAATTACAAAGCGTGAATAACGATTTAAGGTAAATTCAAACTCTTCAACTTCTAGGTCTTCAGTTAAGCCAAGTGGAAAGCTACTGGTATTTAAAATTCGTGCGGGAAGACCAGGTTCAAATAAAATGGCCGGCGGATAATGGCCTGCACTAGACCATTTCAAGACATGCGTATCGAGATTAAGTATTCCCGCAATCATGGTAATGTGCTTTTCAATATTTTCTTGAACCAACATGCCATTGAGTTTTTTGATCAACTCTCTTGGGGTTTTTGAACGACCGTGGAAAGCAGCCATCCATGAGGTTAGTAAACTACTCGTTACCCCATGACCAGATACATCTGCAAGATAAAACATGATTTCTTTATCGCTGATTTTCCAGTAATCGTACCAATCACCGGATAAATAGGCTGAAGGCTGGAAGAATGTTTCAACTTTATAGTTGTGGAGTTCAATCGGATTGGGCAGTAAACGTTTTTGCAAATCTGCAGCAGAAGGGAGATCACGGCTATCTTGATTGCGTTTGTATTGTGCATCAATTTTAGTAAGTGCCACCTGAAGGTTAGTTGGGATATGATCCCAAACCCATCCGGCTAAAGCGCCTTGTTGCCAAGCTTGAGCCAATGCAGCACCTTCATGCTCAAAAGCGAGCACAATAGTAGGAAGTGTCCATTGGTGATTTAAAAAGTCGGCAACATCAGCAATTGCAATGATCGTTGGATCATACAAGTCTAGATCTTCAATGTTAATCATTTGTACGCTAGGAAGCGCATCAAGTACCTGATCTAAATATGGAATATCACGAGTAGGTTGAATGAAATACATAAAGAATTAGATGAATCCTTCGATAGATAATAAGTGTACTATAGCAAGCTAATGATGGCTGGAGGGAAAAACCACACCAGCCAATTGAAAAATTTTATTTATTCAGTTAATACCGTGTCGGTATCATCTGAAATGCTATCATCAATGAAATCGGTAGAATCATCAGATGAAACGTCTGTTGAATTATCTTCAGATTCATCAATATTGTCATCTTCTTCATCAATAAATAGGTTTTCTTCAGCGATACCTTTTTTCTCGGCAATAGAATAGTTTAGGCGTTGTAAATAGATGTCGCGAATTTGAGCATATTTATCGCCTTGCAATACACCTTCAATATCCAGTAATTGAGCGCGAGTATCGATTCCACGTAAAGTTTGCTCAGACCAATACGCCACATCATGACCATCAAGCATATATTTCTGTGGACGTCCTTGACTATCTACAGCTAGACCGACGGTTTGGCGCAATGTGCTTGGACCAAGCACCGGTAAAACAATATAAGGACCAGAAGGAATACCGTAATATCCTAAAGTTGCACCAAAATTTTCATCTTCGGTTTCTAGGCCTAGGCGACTCGCAGGGTCAGCAAAGCCTAAAGTTGTCAGTGTATTAACAGTAAAGCGACCTAGACTTTTTGCGGCACGTGTCGGTCGTCCTTGGATGAGTTGGTTAAACGCATTCCACGGTTCGCCCAAATTTTTACGGAATAAACGATAAGATTCACGAATATCCTTAGGAGTTTTCGCTACATATTGCACAGCAGCAGGGCGAGCAATATGGACATCTAAATAATCATTAAATGCGTAAACTTTTCGGTTGATCGGCTGAAAAGGGTCTTTATCTTCTTCTGATTGTGCTGCATTGGCATTTACAGATAATTTTTTTGCAACTTCAGATGACTTGACCATCGCAGCATGCGCAAGTTGTTGTGTTTTTGATTTATTGGCAGCTTCAGAGTCTTGAGCAACAGGTGCTGAAGACTCGTCATTTGCAAATACAGGTGTTGTTACGACAAGTGACAATAATCCTGCATATAAAAAAGAAGTTTGGCGCATATATAGTCCTGACGCTTTTAGCGCGGCAAAATGTTTGCCGTATAATAAGTAAAAACGTTCAAATAATCCTGATTTATTACTATTAAACCAAATTTGATCAAAATATGAATGAAAAAATGTAATTTTGAGTGAAAAATGTGCGCTCAAAATAATTATTTTAAAAAAAGTGTTGCGTTGGATCAGAAATGCTGTAGAATGCACATCCATCGGCGGTGATGAAGATTAAAACTTCTAATAAAACAATGACTTGGTTGAGTTGATTGAGTTGGGTTTTATTTGATAAGTTTAAAAATAATTTGAATTACCGGTTGACTCTTTAGAAATAAAGAGTAATATAGCCGACCTAGCTTGCTGGTGACGAACCAACAAGAAGATCATTAAGAGATTATGAAGAACAACTTGTGTGGATTTTTACTGATTGATCGATCGAAATTATTTTCATTGATTGATGGTAGAAATTACTCGAAGTTTATTTGAGCAAATTTTTGTCAGTAATTGATGAGCCAAGATTGGTACCCTTTAAGGTACTATTGATTTTAAACTGAAGAGTTTGATCATGGCTCAGATTGAACGCTGGCGGCAGGCTTAACACATGCAAGTCGAGCGGGAATAGGTAGCTTGCTACCGATTTCTAGCGGCGGACGGGTGAGT
>NZ_VPCH01000020.1:0-57541 GCF_013418285.1 Acinetobacter sp. YH12152 | reverse complement strand
CCAAGATATTAATCGTCGTAAAGCATATCCCGATGTTCAATTTACTTTTCTCGGGTACACGTTTAGGCCCCGTAAGGCTGTGGACAAGTATAAAAGAGTTTATGTAAATTTCTCTCCTGCAGTCAGTCGTGATGCACTTAAAGCAATGCGACAGACTATTCGGAAATGGCATCTACATCTGATGTGTAATCGCGAATTAAGTGATTTATCTGCAATATTCAATCCAATTCTTCAAGGTTGGCAGCAATACTATGGTCGATTCCATGGTTCAGCAATGTCAGCGATCTGGCAACACATGAATGCTTATCTTATACGCTGGATGAGGCGTAAGTATAAAAACTTGGCCCGTCATAAAAGACGGGCTAGATATGCCTTAGGGCGACTTGCGCGTGATTTTCCAAATGCCTTTGTGCACTGGAAAATGGGATGTTTACCATCGGTTGGATAATGGGAGCCGGATGAGCTGAGAGGTTCATGTCCGGTTCTGCGAGGGGCTAAGGGTGAAATTCCCTTGGTCTACTCACCCGTATATTCAAACTCATTCAGGCTGGGTCTATACCGCCTTTATTATTGATGTGTTCTCACGAGCAATTGTTGGATGGAAAGTATCGACACGGATGAATACAGATATGGTGCTCGATGCATTAGAGCAAGCCTTGCACGATCGAGGCATGCCAAAGAATGTGATTCATCATTCCGATAGAGGTGTTCAATATCTTTCTATTCGCTATACCAATCGTTTAGAAGCTGCAAATTTACGAGCATCAGTCGGTACAACTGGTGATTCATACGATAATGCTCTGGCTGAAACGGTGAATGGCTTATACAAAACAGAGGTGATTGAATATTTAAAAGCAGATTGGCAAGGTTTAGCAGATGTACAACTTGCGACACTAAACTGGGTAGATTGGTTCAATAAAGAGCGTGTACACAGTGCACTGGGTTATGTATCGCCTTTTGAGTTTGAAGCAAGGTACTATGATAAGATTAACCCGTTAGGTCAGGTGGCCTAACTTAAATAAAAAAATCTCCGACAAACCCGGTACGGTTCACTTTCCCACTAATACGAATAATTATCTTTCAATCTTTGCGCTATTTCTTTATATTTATGAAGTTTTACCTAACTATATAAATATTGAGGGATTTTTGTGAAACATTTTTTTCTTATACTAACTTTTGGGTTGTTAATCACTACACTTTCAGGATGTGCAACATCTCGTGGACTTATCCAAGTTCCAACCTCTAATCAAGTTTCTACACAAGAGGCCAGTAATTCTAAAAAAGTGATTATTGCACTTGTTGAAGATGAAAGGTCTTTTCAAGATAAACCACCAACTGCTGATATCCCATCTTTAAAAGGTGGTTTAGCAAAGGCTACGGCTGAAGAAAAAGCAAAAGCTGTAGCTCGAAAGCGTAACGGTTATGGAAAAGCTTTAGGTGATATTCTTTTAGAGAAAGAAACGGTTTCTGAATTATTAAAGAAACGTACAACTCTAGCACTTAAGAAATCAGGCTATGAAGTTCTTGAAGATAATGCTGCCAATCGGGCGAATGCAGACCTAGTTTTGAATATTAAAATTAATAAATTCTGGTCTTGGTTCCAGCCAGGATTTGCATCTATTAAAATCCATTCTGAAATTGATACCGATATCTTCAATACGAAGAAATCGCCAGCTGAACCTATTCACGTTTACAGCAAAGTTGTTAGATCAGCACAGGTAGCCAATGGTACAAAATGGATTGAAAATATTGATAATGTTTTGAATGACTATGAAGCTAAATTAATTTTATCTTTGCCTAGAGTTACCCCCTAATAAATCATTTTAGATCCAAATTATAGACTCTTAGAATAAAGCTCTTTTAGAAGAGCTTTATCATTTTATCTATCTGTTAGATTTCCCAGTCTACATTCAACTTCACATAGGCTTTGTTGCACAAACCTATCTGTAAAGGCTTTTTCAGCAATATAATTTTCAAATGAAGAAGCTTACATACAAAATCTACCGCACAACCAATTGGTCAGCATATAACCAAGCACTCTTTAATCGTGGGAATATTGACATTTGGTTCGATCCAAAAACACAATGGCATGCAGAACCGCAAGGCAAATAAGGTCTAAGTAAAACTTACTCCGACATAGCGATTCAATGTATTTGATGATCAAATCTCTATTTAGACTCACTTTACACAGGGTTACTGGCTTTGTTCAAAACTTAATTAAACTTTGCGGATTGGACAGCACCAGATTACAGTATGCTTTGTAGAAGACAAAAGCATATTGATATTGCAATTAGTTATCAGAAAAACAGTGATGGGCTTCATCTACTCGTAGACTCTACAGGCATGAAGTTTGTGAATGTACAATGAGGTCCTTAGCTGGTTTTTGATTGTGAATAGCCATATTCGATGCATCACAAACAAGCTTGGCTGTCATACGCTCATTTAAGCTGTAGCCAACCACTTGTTTCGTGTAAACGTCTTTTACAACTATTAAGTACAACAAGCCTTCAGTCGTCCATATATACGTAATATCACTCAATCACGCTTGGTTTGGTTTAATCATTGAGAATTGTTGCTCAAGCAAATTTGGATAGATCGCTCAGTTATGGTCACTGTTCGTCGTTCTTTTGAAACGTTTGTGGTACTTACAATGCAGCTGATTTAACTTTTTTATCTGACATACTGCATATGTACTAATTTTTACGACCTGAGCCTGTAAATGCTTGGTTAAGCGAATATAGTCATAGCTCTGTTTCGTTTATTTGTGCGCTATTTTGACCAAATTTGTTTGTTGATTTCGCTGAACTAATCGTTTATTCACACCTCGTTTTAGCCAATTATAAAAGTGTGAAACTAATACATGAAGTAATCGTGCCATCAAAATAATCGGCAATCAGTGTTTTTGCGATTTCATATAGGCGTACCTTACTGACGTACTTTGGCAAAGTACGCTGCTGCCTTTTTTAGAAATTTACGTTCCATTTCAGCGGATTTAAGCTGTTTGTTTAAGTTGCTTATTTTCTTCGAGCAAAGCGTTTAGGTCAGGTGAATACTGTTTAGTACCAGCTAAAGTCCCTGCCTTTGCCTTATTGTTCCAATGCGAAAGGGTCTGCATGGAAATGCCGAGTTCTCTAACTGTTTCGGATACATTGCCTTGATTGGCTTCTAATGCTTTGATGGCTTCAGATTTAAGTTCTACCGTATACGTCTTGTGTTTCTAGCTCATGGTAAACTCCTGATGAGTATGTATAGTTTACCAAGTTAAAACCTCCTGTTTTTTCAGCATACAGCAATTGATAATTGAATGGATTTCACAGTTTTATTTTTGAAAACAACATGGTTTTGTTATTTTTTGTGAAAAATTTAACTCGGTGTTATAATTACACACCTGATAATTGTCAATTTTTTAATTACTGATCATGATGATGCAACTCCACGTGTCCCACTTAAATCTAAGTTCGATTGATCAAGTGTTATCAGCTATACAACACATTCCTGCGATGCAACGCCGGCGCTTATCGCGCCTAGCAAAGCTGGCTATGAATAGTGCAATACAGACTTTAAATACACACAAAGTCGATTATATTGTTTGGGTGTCGCAATATGGTGATGAAGCCAAAACGCTGAATATATTAGAAGATGTCTTGAGAGGGCAAACGCCTTCACCGACTCAATTTTCAACCTCGGTACATAATGCAATTTCAGGCTTATATTCTATTTTATGTCAGGATGCGACACCTGCGACCAGTTTGGCAGGTTCGTGGAATGATGGGTTGATTGAAGCTTATGCATGGTTAAAAACAAGGCCAGAAGCCTGTCAGGTTTTGCTGGTGTATTATGATGAAGCCTTGCCTGAAATGTATATCGAGCATCAGCCATTTTCTGCTTTTGCGATGGCAGCGATGATTTCATTAGCGCCTGCAAATTTGATATTGATGCCAAAGCATACGAATGCAACGCCAGCCTATCAGCAAGCTTTAGCATTTAACACGTTTTGGACTAATCCTGAGCAAACTGAATCTGAAGCGTGGACGAAATGCTGAAATTAAATCGAATCAAGCAAAAAGCCAACTATGCATGGCGGGTTGGGGCGACAGGATTTAGCTTTGCCAGCTTTGGCTTAGGCGGTGTGGCGATTGGCGGTTTGGTTGCCCCTCTGGTTAAGCTGAGTTCGTCTGATCTGGATGTCCGAAAACAGCGCACTCAAAAGGTGATTAAACACAGTTTTAAAGGTTTCACCGAAATGATGGTGAAACTGGGCATTATGACTTATACGGTTGAAGGTTTAGAGAAATTAAAAAACAGTCAACAGGAGTTGGTGATTGCCAATCATCCGACACTGATTGACGTGGTGGTTTTAATTGGTTTAATGGAGCAAGCAAACTGTGTCGTTAAGCAGGCACTGTGGTCAAATCCATTTACCAAAGGTCCTGTGCAAAGTGCGGGCTATATTTTAAATGCGGGTTCTGAACAATTTATTCAGGACTGTGTACACAAATTGCAGCAGGATCATGCCGCGTCCTTGTTGATCTTTCCTGAGGGAACAAGAACAGCAAAAGGTGAGCAGTTGAACGAGTTTCAGCGCGGCGCAGCCAATATTGCACTAAGGGCAGGGGTACCGATTCGGCCTGTGCTAATTAGCTGTACGCCCTCGACACTCACCAAAAACGAAAAATGGTATCACATTCCAGAACAGCCTTTTCATATCCATGTAAAAGTCTTGGATGCGATCCAAGTGGAAGACGTATTGGATGACGTAACGGTTAATCCAAAAAATGTACGTCAATTAAATCAACAATTACAATGGTTTTTTAACCAAGAGTTATCCCTAAATGACGAATCTTGCTGATGAATTAAAGCAAATGATTATTGATGTCCTTGCCCTTGAAGACATCAGTATTGAAGACATTGATACAGACGCGCCTTTGTTTGGCGATGGTCTAGGTTTGGACTCGATTGATGCCCTTGAATTAGGCTTGGCATTGAAAAAACGTTATGGCATTCATTTGAATGCAGAGTCTGCAGAAACCAAAGAACATTTTAAATCAATTCAAAGCTTAGTGGCTTTGGTTGAAGCACAGAAAACAGCATAAGAGGTTGCTATGCTTGCACAAGAAACCGTGTTAGAAAAATTACGTGAATGGATGGAAGAGTTGTTTGAAATTGCGCCTGAAGATGTGCAATTAGAGTCAAACCTAGCTTCAGACCTCGATGTTGACAGTATTGATGCCATTGATTTGGTGGTAAAAATTAAAGAGTTGACAGGCAAACAAGTCAACCCTGAAGATTTTAAAAATGTGCGCACCATTCAAGATGTGGTGGTCGTGATTCAGAATATGTCAGTTGCATGAACAACATCTTAAAAGGGGTAGCAGGGATCGGTTTGATCCTCTATCCTTTTTTTGTCGCTTATGCTTTGGCACATGGACAGTATGTCTGGGTCAGTGCGGTATTGATTGTACTGGGCATTTTACGTCTCTTGAGTAAGGGCAATGCCCTGCTGTGGCCATTGACAGGTTTTGCCATTTTATGTGGCGGGCTGAGTTTGATTTTAAAAGATCATGCGTGGCTTAAACTCTATCCTGTCTTTATGAGTCTTGGGGCGCTGTTTATTTTTGCCAGCACCTTGATTCGACCGCCTTCAATGATTGAGCGTTTTGCACGTTTGGCAGAGCCTAATCTGCCAGAAGAAGGAGTCGAATGGACCCGTCAAGTGACCAAAGTTTGGTGTGGTTTTTTTTGCATCAATGCGGTCATTGCCCTGATCACTGTTTTCTTTGCACCGATGAAAATTTGGGTGATGTATAACGGCTTGATCTCTTATGTCTTGATGGGTGGACTGTTACTGGGTGAGTTTGTGTTGCGTAAACGCCAGCAACGACTGCATCAGGCACAGAAATAACAGCATTTCCGTCAGGGCAACTGAAACAGTGGCCTCGAACTATAGCGATTAGAAATACGGTTTTTAAAAACAAATTTTATGTCTTGTCATTTTCAACACCATCTCCATTCATCGCGTCCCTTGTGTATTCAGGCGGACTCAAGTTTTGTGTCCTTTCACACTTTTTGGTTGGATGTAGCTGAGCAGGCTACGCAAATTCAGCAGTTGGAACAGCCAGTATGGGCGCTTTGGGAACAAGACAGTTATGAGTTTTTGGTATTGTTGTTTGCAGCCTTGCAAGCAGCTAAGCAAGTGCTGTTGCCGCCGCATCGGGTCAGCGACTTAGAAAAAGAATTGGCTGAACAGCAGATTTATTTTTTAAAACGTTTGCCGTCGACAGCCGCGTCAACCTTTGAGCTTCAATTTGATGCTGCCTTTCTCAATCAGGCACAGCTGTATTTCTATACTTCGGGTTCAACAGGGCAGCCGAAAAAGATTCCGCGCACCTTGCAACAATTGTTCAATGAAGTCTGTGGTTTGGAAGCCAGTTTTGATTTGCCTGAGCGGGCAGTTGCGATTGCCACGGTGAGTCATCAACATATTTATGGTTTGTTGTTTAAGTTGTTGTGGCCCTTAGCCAGTGGACGCAGTTTCTATCAAAAACAACAGGCTTTCCCTGAAGATGTGGTCGATCTTCAAAAGAAAATTGCCCATCTGCAACTGCCCAATTACCTGATTTCAAGTCCTGCATTGTTGAAGCGCTGGACCACAGATGTAGTGTTGCAAGACTGCCATCGGGTCTATTCCTCTGGTGGAAAGTTGGATGCAGGCGTGCGTCCTTTGCTGAACCGTCCGATTACTGAAGTGTTTGGTAGTTCTGAAACAGGCGGGATTGCTCACCGTCAGGCGGATGATGCACTATGGACACCCTTTGCCAATGTCGAAATTAACTGCGCCGAGCAGCAAGAGTTAGCCGTTAAAACCAACCATGCCTATAGCGAGGATTGGATTCTGACGGGAGATAAAGTGCAGGTTATGGATGCAGATAATCCCAAAAGTTCGTTTCAGTTGTTGGGGCGTTTGGACCGCATTGTCAAACTCGAAGAAAAGCGGTTAAGTCTCGATGCGATTGAAGCAAAAATCGCTGAGTTGGCAGAAATACAGCAGTGCCATGTTTTAATTCATGAAAAAGAACAGCGTCAGATGTTGGCGGTGGTGGCAGTGTTAACGGATGATGCAAGGGCGCTGCTCATTGAAAAGGGTAAAGCTGCCTTTACCGCACAGCTGAAAAAACACTTACAACTGAAATTGGAAAGTATCGCGATTCCGCGGCAGTGGCGGTTTTTAACGCAAATGCCACAAAATGCACAATCGAAGCTGAACAAACAGTATTTAAAATCACTCTTTCAGCCGATGACTCTGCCTGTGGTATTGACACAGCAGTCACAGGATATGCAGATCACTTATGCTTTGGAGTTTGTGCCTGAGCTGGAATGCTTTAAAGGGCATTTTCCGAACTTCCCGATTTATCCGGGCGTAGGGCAAATTGGATTTATTCAACATTTTGCCAAACAAAACTGGGCAGATTTACTGTGGTGCAATGGTTTTGAGCAGTTAAAATTTCAAGGACTGATCCAACCCTATCAAACGCTGGAACTGGTGCTCAGCCGTAAAGCACATAAGATCAGTTTTGAGCTGAAAAATCATGACAAAATATTGGCATCAGGACGTTTGCTGTTTGCTGTCCCTGTAGACGTTTAAGCCGAGAGACAAAAATGAAACACTGCTTTGTGATTCCTGTGTATAACCATCCGCATTATTTGGCTGCGTTACTGTCACATTTAAGCGCTTTTGAGTTACCCATTATTATGGTGAATGATGGCAGTGATGCTGATTGTACAACAGTGTTACATCAGCTTGAGCAGGACTACCCAAGGGTCGATTTGGTTGAACATACCCACAATCAAGGGAAGGGGCAGGCGGTGATCACGGGTCTCAAGCATGCCTTTCAATGTGGCTATAGCCATGCTTTGCAACTGGATGCGGATGGACAACATGATTGGCAGGATGTGCAACGCTTTTTAGACACCTCTATCCAGCATCCCGAAGCCATGATTATTGGTCAGCCGATCTTTGATGCGACTGTTCCAAAAAAACGTCTCTATGGACGTTATGCAACCCATATTTGGGTGTGGATTAACAGTCTGTCTTTTGACATTAAAGACAGCATGTGTGGCTTTCGTGTTTATCCTTTGGCGCAGACGGTGAACATTCTAAATACAGCCAAGTTTCAACCGCGGATGGGCTTTGACTCGGAAATTTTGGTGCGTTTGAAATGGGATAATGTGCCGTTTATCAATTTGCCCACGCATGTCGTTTACCCTGAAGGTGGCATTTCACATTTTGATGTTTGGCGTGACAATTTGGGCATGGCGCGCGCGCATAGTCGCTTGTTAGGTGGCATGCTGCTGCGGTTCCCCAAACTGATTTATCAGAAAGTTAAAGGCTAAGGCGGTCAGAGAAGCATATGCAGAAATGGAGCGCCGTGAAAGAGCGGGGCGGGATGTTGCCGCTGATGCTGATGCTGGGTTTCTACCGTTTGGGTGGGCGCTGGCTGTGTCGGGTCATCTTGTACTTTGTGATTTTATGGTACTGGCTCTTTTCCAATACCGCGCGTCAGGCTTCTCTGTTGTACTTAAAAAAACTGCATCATTTTGCAGGTGCACAGTCACCGTTTCAGGCTGAGCCGCAGCTTTGGCATAGCTATACGCATTTGATGCAATTTGGCGAATGTATTTTAGATAAAATTGAGGGCTGGCTCGGGCATATTCCTGAGCAGAACTTAAAGCTGCATGGTCATGCGCATTTTCGTTCGCACTATCAAAAAGGTGCGGTGATTGTGGTGTCACACTTTGGCAATATTGAATTGCTTCGTGCCGTCAAAGCAGAGCATCCGCAGAGAATTAATGTGTTGGTCTATCAAAAACATGCCACCAAATTCAATGAGTTTTTAAAAAAGCTGAATGAACATGCCGATGTCAATTTGGTTTCGGTGGATGAGTTGGGAATTGAAACAGCACTGATTTTACAGGATAGGTTGGATCAAGGTGAATGGGTGATTGTGGCTGCAGACCGCGTACCTGTGCAGTCAGATCGGGTACAATCGGTTGCGTTTTTAGGTGAGCAGGCGCTGTGGCCACAAGGTGCATGGATTTTGGCCAGTTTGTTGAAAGCTCCTGTGCTGGCAGTGTTTTGCTATCGAGTTGATACACATTTTGAAGTGCATATTCACCCAGTGGCGGAGCAGTTAAATTGGCCACGTAAAGAGCGTTTACAGGCCATGCAGCAGACCACACGACAGTATGTGGAACTTTTGGAACAGCATTGCATACGCGCGCCCTTTCAATGGTTTAATTTTTATAATTTTTGGAATAAAGGATAAGTCTTGTGTTAATTGTTGGGGAAACTCCGCTCAGTATTGAAGATGTTGTGGCTGTAGCGCGTAAAGAAAAACAGGTGGCATTGCCTGCCTCTGCTGAATGGACAGCATTGATTCAACGTGGCGCAGATTTCCTCGATCAGCTGTTGCAAGACGAAGGCGTCATTTATGGCGTGACCACGGGCTATGGAGACTCGTGCTTGGTTGAAATTCCGGCCCATCAAGTGCATGAGCTACCACTACATTTGTCGCGTTTTCATGGCTGTGGCATGGGACAAAACTTAGACTTAATTACCGCACGTGCTGTCGTGGTGGTGCGTTTATGTTCATTGGCGCGCGGCTATTCGGGTGTTTCGCATGCCTTGTTACAGCGTTTGGTCTGGATGCTGAATGAAGATGTCATTCCGGTGATTCCCTCAGAAGGTTCGGTGGGTGCCAGTGGTGACTTGACGCCTTTGTCTTATATTGCTGGGGCCTTGGTCGGTGAGCGCGATGTGTACTATCAAGACCAGATCGTACCGATTGCACAAGTGTATGCCGAAAAAGGTTTGGAGCCTTTGGTGATGCGTCCTAAAGAAGGTTTAGCCCTGATGAATGGTACAGCGGTTATGACCGCGATTGCCTGTTTGAATTATAAAAAAGCCGAACAGATTTCTTTTGCCAGTACTTTGATTACCGCCCTGAATGTTTTGGCTTTAGAAGGGAATCCAAGCCATTTTGATGAAGTCTTGTTTGCGCAGAAACCACATCCGGGACAACAACATATTGCAGCTCAGTTACGTGACTGGTTAAACAGTGACGTGCAGACCGAACACCAAAGTTCGCGCCTGCAAGACCGTTATTCACTGCGCTGTGCACCGCATGTGATTGGGGTGTTTGAAGATTCTAAAGTCTGGCTGCGTCAGTTTATTGAAAATGAGCTGAATTCAAGTAACGACAACCCATTGATTGACCCAGTGAACCTGCGGGTACTGCATGGTGGACATTTCTATGGCGGACATATTGCCCAAGCCATGGACAGCCTGAAAATTATGATCGCGAATATTGCTGACTTGATGGATCGTCAGTTTGCGCAGTTGGTCGACTATAAAATGAACAATGGTTTGCCGCGCAATTTAACCGGTTCAAGCCCTGAGCGTTTGCCGTTGAATCATGGCTTTAAAGCGGTGCAAATTGGGGTTTCGGCATGGACAGCAGAAGCCTTGAAACAAACCCTCGCTGCGTCGATTTTCTCACGCTCAACCGAATGTCATAATCAAGACAAAGTCAGTATGGGTACCATTGCTGCGCGTGATGCCAGTCGAGTGATTACCCTGACTGAACAAGTGATTGCGGCACTCAGCTGTGCAGCGGTTCAGGCGGTCAAACTCAAAGGGGTAGATACAGAACTCAGCCCTGTTTTAACAGCATTTCAACACTGGGTGCTTCAGAGCTTCACCTATGTAGTGGAAGATCGTCCTTTGCAACAAGAGCTTCAGGCATTGGTTCATCGCTTTGAGGATTTAGAACTGTTAGACAGCATTGCTGTTCAATATTCATAGGAAATGAGCATGCATGCTGATGTAATCATTGAAGTGCCTTTTCATGATGTCGACACCATGAATGTGGTGTGGCACGGGCATTATTTAAAATATTTTGAAATTGCACGCTGCAAATTGCTGGATCAATTTCACTATAACTATAACCAAATGCGTGACTCGGGCTATGCATGGCCAGTGATTGAAAGTCATGTGCGTTATGTACAAGGCATTGAGTTTGAGCAAAAAATTCGTGTGCGCGCCGTTTTGAAAGAATGGGAAAATCGCTTAAAAATCGAATATCTGATTTTCGATGCAGTTTCAGGCAGAAAGCTGACCAAGGGTTATACCTCGCAAGTGGCGGTACATATTGAAAAACGTGAAATGTGCTTCCAGTCACCACAGGTGTTGCTGGACTGTTTAAATGCATGGCCTGAATTTAAAGCGGAGTAATGCAAGCATGATTCGATACAAATTTTTTAAGCCGATTTTGGTTGCGTGTACAGCCAGTATGATGACTGTGCTTGCTCCCGCAGTGAATGCACAAAATACTGAATTGAAACAGGTGTTTGCTCAGCTCGGTGCAACGCCTGTGGTGCGTGCCCAATTTGAGCAGCAGAAAAAACTGGCCGCTCTGAATAAAACCTATGTGTCCAAAGGCACGGTGCTGTTCAGCAAAAACCAAGGGGTGCTGTGGCAGATTCAAAGTCCAGTCAAAGCCGATTTGGTGGTGACACCGCGTAAGCTGGTACAAAAGACGCAGCGCACGTCCAGTCAAATTGAAGTCGATAAGACTCCTTATGGCTCTGTAGCGACGATGTTTTTGCAGTTGATGTCGGGCAATGAAGCGGCACTCGCTAAAAACTTTAACGTGGTGTCTGCCAATTACAGTCCGACGCAGTGGAATGTCAGCTTAACGCCGAAAAGCAGTCTATTTAAAAAGCTTTTTGTCCAAGTCGATGCGCAAGGTCAGCGTTATGTGGACCGTATTACGATTTTGGAACAAGCCAATAATCGCACCATCATTCGTTTTAGCCAGCAAACGGCTCAACCTCAAACTTTAACGGCTGCGGAAAATGCGCTTTTCCAATTGGCAAAATAAATTTAGCGCCCTGTGGTTGTTGCTGTTGTGTGTCATTGCTTTGGCACTGGGCGTGGCTTGGCTGAATAAAGGCATTAAGATTGAGACCAATATTTTTGCTTTGTTGCCTGAGGCCCATCAAGATGCTCATCTGGAACAAGCACAGCAATATGTCAGTCGGCAGTTAAATGACAAAGTTTTTGTGGTGTTGGATGCCAAAACAGATCAGCAATTAGAACAGGCAACGCAAGTACTCAAAACCCAAGCCGACCAAAGTCAGCTGTTTTTACCCGTTCGTCCGCAGCTTGATCCTGATCAATTTGCCCAAGCGCTGTATCAACATAAGGCGGGGTTGTTATCCAAGACAGATCAACAGATTGTGCAGAAGCAGGATGATGTCGCACTGACAGAGCAAGGCTTATTACAACTGATGAGTCCGGGCATGCCAATCACGGCTGAAATTCTCAAGCAAGATCCCTTGCTGCTGTTTCCCCGTTATGCAGTGGGTTTAAGTGCCTTACAAAATAATGCCGATATCAATTTAGAGCAGGGCTTTGCGACCATTCGTGATGAGCAGGGCATCTCGCGCCTGATGGTGCTTCAGCTCAATAGCAGTCCCTATAACATTGCCTACCAAGAGCAGACTGCTGCATTTATTCAGAATATCAATCGGCAGCTCAACCAGTTGCAGGTTAAACCGCACTGGACAGGCACGTTATTGTTTGCACAGTTTGGCACCAATTCTGCCAAAGAGGAAATCTCGACTATTGGCGTGGGTTCGACCATCGGAATATTACTACTGGTCTGGTTTGGCTTCCGTTCGATACGCCCGATGCTGACGGAAATGGTTGCAGTAGGTACCGGCAGTCTGGTGGCCTTTGCGGTGACGTATTGGGTTTTCGGTGAAATTCACCTGATGACACTGGTCTTTGGCGCCAGTCTGATAGGGGTTTGTGTCGATTTTTCATTTTACTTTATGGCCATGCAGTCTCAGCACCGACAGGTGGATGGATTTGCAGTTTTAAAACCATTATTGCCAAGCCTATTTGTGGGTTTGATGACTACATTGTTGGCTTATGTAGTGCTGAGTTTTACCCCATTTCCGGGTTTTAAGCAGATTGCGGTCTTTTCCATGGTTGGACTGAGCGCCGCATGGGTGACCAGTATTTTATTGTTGCCACGTTTGCCTGCGCTGAATGCGGAACCTGCGATACGTGCTTTGGGCTTTATTGGCAAAGCACGCAGTTATGTGCAGAGTCGAAATACGCTGCGTTATGGCATGATTGCACTGATTCTACTGGTGATGGGTAGTAGTCTCGCCTTGCTGAAAAGCAATGATGACATCCGTAATTTACAAAGTATGGATGCCACCTTAAAGCAGGAAGATCAATATATTCGTTCGCGTTTTATGCAACAGCAAAGCAGTGAATACTTTGTGGTACAGGGCAGAACCCCAGCAGAGTTGGAGCAGCGCGAACAGCAACTACTGGCAGAGCTTGCGCCCTTACAACAGGCTGGCAAGTTGGATGCTGTACAAGCTTTAGGGCAGTGGATTCCCTCGCTTGAGCAGCAGAAGCACAATATCGCGATGTTGCAGGCGATTCCCAAGCCAGCTTTAGTGAAATATGCGCAAGCGCTACAGCTCAACGCAGCGGATGTTTTAAACTGGCAAGCCCATTTAAAAGACCAACCGTTGTTGACCGAAGCAGTCATTAAAGATCATCCTCTGCATTTTCTGCAGATGAGTCCGACACAACGTTTGGTGATGCTGCAAAATGTGCATGATGTCAAAGCCGTACAGCAGCTTGAGAATGCTGATGTACAACTGTTACGTCCCGTTCATCAACTGTCTGAATTGTTTAAACAGCACCGTGAGCAGGCACAGTGGCTATTACTCAGCGCTTTGGTGATTTTAGCCATTGGCTTAGGGACACTATATGGCAAAAAATCCATTCTGCCTTTGGTGTTGCCTGTCAGCATGGCCTTAATGACCACGTTTGCGATTCAAGCATGGCTGGGTGTCGAGATTAATTTATTCAGCATTATGGGTACCTTCCTAATCATTGGGATTGGGGTGGACTATGCGATTTTCTACCGCCACGGACATGATCATCCGCAGGTGGTGGGGATGGCTTTATTCCTGTGCATGATGTCGACGTTTTTTAGTTTTGGTTTGCTGTCCTTTAGTCATACCTATGCCATTCACAGTTTTGGCTTAACAGTGTTGCTGGGCGTTATTTTTTCATTTATTTATGCCACACTTTTTACATCCTCCGATGCAAAACATGTGGTGGTTCAACAATATCAGCCAAAGAGCTGAGTCAAAGGGTACAGTGCAATGAGCACCATGCAACAGACAGATGTTTTAATTATTGGGGCGGGACCATCAGGCAGCTCGGCTGCAGCTTTGTTGCGCCAAAAAGGTTACCAAGTCACGGTCATTGAAAAGCAATATTTTCCGCGTTTTTCCATCGGCGAGTCTTTATTGCCGCAGTGTATGGTGTTTTTAGAAGAAGCGGGTTTATTGGAAACGGTGCGTGCACATGCCGACGAATATGCCTTTCAGTTTAAAAATGGCGCGGCTTTTTTAAGAGGCAGACAGCGTAGTTTTTATGACTTTACCCAAAAATTTAGTGAAGGCCCAGGCACTACATGGCAGGTCCGACGTGCCAACTTTGACCAGCTTTTGGCACAGCAAGCCGAAAAAATGGGCGCGGACATCCGTTTTGGCCATGAAGTCTTGGCCGTCGATGTCACATCCACACAGCCGATTTTGACGGTCAAAGATGAGCAAGGCAACAGCTACCAAATTCAAGGCAAGTTCCTGTTAGATGCCAGTGGTTTTGGCCGTATTTTGCCGAAGTTTCTCGACTTAGAAAGCCCGTCGGACTTTCCTGTGCGCCGTGCAGTCTTTACCCATATTGAAGATGGTTTGTTGGATGACCCTGAGTTTGACCGTGAGAAAATTTTAATTACTGTGCATGAAAAAGATCATCGTGCGTGGTATTGGCTGATTCCCTTTGCTGATGGGCGCTCTTCATTTGGCATCGTGGCGGAGCAAGATTTCTTTGAAAAATATGGTTATGACGGCAGTGCAGATTATGACCTTGAGGCCTTGCAGAAACGTATTTTAGCCGATGATGCCAGTTTGTCACATGTACTGCGTCACGCCAAACATGATACTTCTGTCCGTACTTTGGTGGGCTACTCTGCCGATGTGAAACATTTGGCTTCCAACAACTATGCACTACTGGGCAATGCCGGTGAGTTCCTTGATCCTGTCTTTTCTTCGGGAGTGACTATTGCTTTGAAATCGTCCAGTCTAGCCGTACCATTGGTCGAGCAAGTGCTGCAAGGTCAGGCAGTAGACTGGATGGAGCAATATGAAAAGCCACTACGTAAAGGCATTCAAGTATTTCGTGCCTATGTCGAGTCATGGTATTCGGGGGAGTTTCAGGATGTGGTGTTCTCCACTCATCAGGATGAAAAAATCCGCCGTATGATTGCTTCCTTACTGGCAGGTTATGCGTGGGATGCAAGCAACCCGATTCATCGTAATGCCAAGCAACGCTTGAGCACTTTGGCCGAATATTGCCGAGAAGAACAACCGCAAAAAGAGTCGTTGACTGATGAAACTTAAGCTGCGTTTGAAAACCGTCAGTTGGGTTTTAGCCAGTGCTCTGCTCTGTAGTGCCTGCCAAAGCTGGATTCCCAAGGCGCAGGGACTCGCGACCCCGCAGTGGGCTGCGCAAAATTATCAACGTCAAGATCAAATCGAAGTGCAGTGGAAAACCCAGAGTTTCAGCTTTTTACTGTATCAGCAACAACGGGGGCAGTCGCTTGATATGTTAGCGCTCAGCCTCACAGGGCAACAGTTGTTTAAACTCAGTTTTGATGGTCAAAAGGTCGAAGTTGAACAGCGGATTGATCCAATGAAACGGTTGCCTTTTGATTATGTGGTGCGTGATATTCTGTATGCCACTTATCCAAATTTTGCTGCCTTACATACTGCTCAAAATGCTGTCGTGCAGAAAGACGATACCATTTATATACAGCAGCAACCCGTGTTGAAAATTCAGCAAAATGAAGGAGCAATTGAACTGGATAATCTGCAAGTGCCTTATCAAATGGTGATCAGCACGGTGAGCAATACTTTAGAAGATGATCAAGGTGACCATCATGACTAAAAATCTACAGCATGTTTCAGCCATGGGTATTCAGTTCAGTGTGGCGCTGTCGGCTTTGGGGCAAAATGCCACTGAGCTTCAGCATGCCTTAACAAGCACAGAAAATACTTTGTCACAACGAGAGGATTTGATCGCGGGGCGTTCGGTCTGGGTCGGTGCATCGGATCAAGCCTTGGTTCAAGCAGTGCCTGAAAGCTTGAGCAGTGCAGATTCACGGAATCTACGCTTTGCCCTGACGGCTTTGGCGCACATTGAAACTGAAATTCATGCTTATACAGCACAGTTTGCTAAACAACGTCTTGCTGTGATTATCGGCACGTCAACCTCAGGCATCGCAGATAATGAGCCTGTCTTAAAAGTCCAGTTTCAACAGTCTGTACCGCAGTCTGTACAGCACCAAAAGCAAGAAATGGGCAGTTTAGCGAAAGCCTTACAACAGTATTTGGGCTGGGAAGGGCCTGCCTATACCATTTCTACCGCTTGCTCCTCGGCAGCTAAAGCGCTGGCGGCGGGGCAACGTCTGCTGAATGCAGATCTGGCCGATGCTGTCTTAGTCGGTGGAGTCGATACCTTGTGCAAGCTGACTTTAAATGGTTTTGATAGTTTAGAAAGCTTATCGAGCGGAATTTGTCAGCCCTGTGGTGCCAACCGTGACGGCATCAATATTGGCGAAGCTGCAGGACTATTTTTACTGTCCAAAGCACCTGCAGCTGTGATGTTGCTGTCGAGTGGTGAGTCAATGGATGCATGGCATATTTCAGCACCGCATCCAGAAGGACGAGGGGCTGCGGAGGCGATGCAAAAAGCTTTAGATATGGCACAGCTTGAAGCAGGCGATATTGGGTATTTAAATTTGCATGGGACTTCTACACCGCAAAATGATGTGATGGAGATTAAGGCGGTGCAGACTGTTTTTGCAGATTATCCAGTTGCACTTAGTAGCACCAAACATAAAACGGGACATTGTCTGGGGGCGGCGGGTGCAATCGAAGCCTTTATTTGCCAGCAGGTTTTATTAGATCAATCTTGGTTGCCGCTGCATCATGCAGGTGAATTGGACGATGCTTTGGCTGGGCAAAATTATGTGTTTACACCGCATTTAGCTGCACCGATTCGCTATGCGATGAGTAATTCTTTTGCTTTTGGTGGGAGCAACATCAGTTTAATTTTCGGGACGGTTTTGTCATGATGGACGCAGTACAGTTTATTCCACATGCGAAACCGATGGTTTTCGTGAGTCATTTGATTGAAGCCAATGATACATTTGCGATTGCAGAACTTCATATCACAGCTGATTTGATGTTTTGTGAGCCAAATGGCTTGCCCACATGGAGCAGTATTGAGCTGATGGCGCAGACCATTAGTGCCTATGCAGGCTATAAAGGGCAAACCAAGGGTTGGCCACCGAAAATTGGCTTTTTATTGGGAACGCGTAAAATGCAGTTGCCTTGTGCCTATTTTAGTTTGGGCACAACCGTGCGGATTCGAGTAGAACAAAGTTATCTGCACGAGGGTTTGGGGCAGTTTCATTGTGAAATTGAATATCAAGAACATCGGTTCAGCGCCATGTTGAGCGTATTTGAGCCTGAAAATATGAATGAAATCATCGGAAAATTAGTGTGAACAGAAGAATTTTAGTCACGGGTTCGAGTCGTGGGATAGGTAAAGCGATTGCTTTGGAGTTGGCAAAGGCAGGCTTTGATGTCACGGTCCATGCCCGTTCAAGACAGTCTGAGGCCGAAGCGGTGGCTCAGGAAATTCAAGCGCTTGGACAGGCCAGTCATGTACTGATGTTCGATGTGAATGAGCGTGAAAAAATTGCCGCTATTTTAGAGCAAGATATAGCACAGCATGGTCCTTTTTACGGTGCAGTGCTGAATGCAGGATTAACCCGTGATGGTGCTTTCCCCGCACTGACTGATGAAGACTGGGATGATGTGGTCTCGACCTCTCTGAACGGTTTTTATAATGTGTTGAAACCATTGATGATGCCAATGATCCGCTTTAAAAAGGGTGGACGTATTGTGACATTATCTTCAGTGTCTGGAATTATGGGGAACCGTGGTCAGGTCAATTATAGTGCTGCCAAAGCAGGCTTAATTGGTGCGACCAAAGCATTGGCACTAGAGTTGGCAAAACGCAAAATTACGGTGAACTGTGTGGCTCCGGGCTTGATAGAAACCGAAATGGTCACAGAGGAAGTCAAAGAACATGCCTTGAAAATGATTCCGATGCAACGTATGGGGCAGGTGGAAGAAGTCGCTAAAGCGGTAAAGTTTTTATGTAGTGATGATGCCAGTTATATCACCCGCCAAGTGCTTTCAATTAATGGAGGCCTGATCTAATGAAACGTGTTGTTGTAACAGGCATGTCTGGGATTACTTCTTTGGGTGAAACCGCAGAGCAAATTTTTGAGCAGTTTACACTCGGTAAAAGTGGCATTCGCTATATGCCCGATTGGGAGATCTATCCTGATTTACGTAGTAAATTAGCTGGTCCAGTTGAGTCATTTACTGTACCGAAGCATTTTAACCGTAAAGTTACTCGTGGTATGGGGCGTGTTGCCTTAATGTCCACGGTATGTGCTGAAAAAGCATTGGAAGACGCAGGTTTACTCCATGCTGATATCTTAAGAAGTGGCGATGCAGGCGTGGCTTTTGGTTCTTCTGCGGGCAGTGTGGATGCTGTGCGTGAGTTTGGTACCATGTTGCTTGAGCATGATATGAGTCAACTCAATGCCACGACCTACATTCGTATGATGTCACATACCAGCGCGGTCAATATGACGGTGTATTTTGGGCTAAAAGGTTTAACGCTGCCGACCTCAAGTGCGTGTACTTCCGGTTCGATGGCCATTGGACAAGCTTATGAAGCGATTAAATACGGCAAGCAAACTGTGATGATTGCAGGTGGAGCAGAAGAGCTCAGCGCTGCGGGTTCAGCTGTGTTTGATGTACTGTTAGCGACCAGCGTTCAAAATGATCATCCAGAGAAAACTCCGCGTCCCTTTGATGCAAATCGGGATGGTTTGGTTGTTGGTGAAGGTGCAGGCTGTTTGATTTTAGAAGAATATGAACATGCTCAAGCACGTGGAGCGACTATTTATGCTGAGATCATCGGTTATGGTAGCAATACTGATGGTCAGCATGTGACGCGACCTGATTCTGAGATGATGGGACGCTGTATGCAATTGGCACTGAAAGATGCACAGCTTACTGCTGCGGATATTGATTATGTTAATGCACATGGCACTTCGACTGATCAGGGTGATATTGCTGAATCACAAGCAACTGTGCGTATATTGGGTCAAAAGCCAATCAGTTCATTAAAAAGCTATTTTGGTCATACTTTAGGTGCATGTGGTGCAATTGAAGCATGGCTCAGCATTGAAATGATGCAACGTAATCAATTCGTGCCAACTTTAAACTTAGATAACATTGACCCTGCGTGTGCGGAATTAGATTATATTTGTGGTGATATTCGCCCGATGTCAGCAAAAATTATTATGACGAATAATTTTGCCTTTGGTGGCATTAATACATCATTAATTTTCAAAAATAATATAGACCATAACTGAAACAGAGGGTAAAAAATGGGGTTTAAAAAAACACTATCTATCTTATCAGCAGTGAGTATGCTGGGATTAACAGCTTGTAGTACTGTAAAAATTTCTGATTATCCGCAGCGGCAATTAATGACAGCAAAATATGCGACTGCGGCTGATATTGTGAACAATATTCGACTTGGTGTTGGGCAAAATGCGCGCACTGGTTGGGTAGTTGAACAGGCAGATCAGACAAAGGTAGTTGCGGGTTTAACCCGTCGTAGCCATTATTTACAAGTAACCTATCTCATCTCAGGTAATCAAGTCAGTTCACAAATTACAGGTAGCCGTAATCTCGATCAACGTGGTAATAAAATTCATAAAAATGCGATGGCATGGAAGGCACGTTTAGATAATTCGGTATTTACACAACTTTCAAAAACGTTAAATTAAATAAGAGAGCAATTACTATGAATATTAAGCAATTTGGCTTCACAGCTATTCTGGGGCTAGCTGCATTTACATCAGCACATGCAGCTGACCAAATGCATGATTTCAATTTCCAAGAAGCTGTAAGCCGTGCTGTTGCTGATGGGGTTTTGGATGGTTCAGTAAAATTTTATTTGGCGGGAACCAAGTCGGGCGGTAAGGTGATTGAAAAAGGCTTAGTGACCAATAAAAAGACCAATGGTTTTGCCAAATCTGCGGAAAGTTCATGTGATCATGTACTTCGTTCGGCATTGATTCAATTTCAAAATACAGCCAAAGCCAAAGGCGCCAATGCGGTGACCAATCTGGTGAGTTTCTATAAGTCCAATGAAACACGTAGCACCACGACTTACCAATGTGCGAAAGGTACGGCATTAGCAGGGGTGGCATTAAAAGGTGACTTAGTAAAGTTCTAATATGGTCTGATAGCATGGTCTTTCTAGAAACAAGAGAAAGACCTTATCTGACTGGATTGGTCGCTGCGGTGTGGAACTGGAACCTTTGGCCAATGCTTTAAAAGAGGTGGTGCTGCAACAGCAGGTGCTGCATGCCGATCAAGCGCCGGTCACCATTGTTAGCGGCAGTGTAAAAATGACCCCCTAATGGCATTTAAAAACTGCCCCCCCTTGGTTAATATAGCGGTCATTTTGGACTGCTCAACATGTTAACTTTGGAGCAAGCAGTGACAATCCAAATACTTCATCAGCAAGGTAAATCTATTAAAGCTATTACTCGTGAACTGGGGGTGTCCAGAAATACCGTACGTAAATATTTACGGCAAAACACCACACCTCAGTATCAGCGTATACAGCCTAGAATAAGTATCCTTGACCCATATAAAGCCTATTTACTCCAACGTGTAAACGCAGCTCATCCTGAATGGATTCCTGCTGTTGTGCTCTACCAGGAAATTTTAGGGTTGGGATATCCAGGAAAGATCAGGATCTTGAGGGAATATCTTGCAACATTAAAACCAGCTGCTCAACCGGAACCGATCATTCGTTTTCAAACCCAACCTGGCCAACAAATGCAGGTAGATTTCACGACAATTCGACGCAACAACACGACTGAACCGTACTGGGTTTGTCGGAGACTTTTTTATTTAAGTTAGGCCACCTGACCTAACGTGTTAACCTTATCATAGTACATTGCTTCAAACTCAAAAGGCGATACATAACCTAGTGCACTATGTACACGCTCTTTATTGAACCAATCTACCCAATTTAGTGTCGCAAGTTGTACATGTGCTAAACCTTGCCAATCTGCTTTTAGATATTCAATCACCTCTGTTTTGTATAAGCCATTCACCGTTTCAGCCAAAGCATTATCGTATGAATCACCCGTTGTACCGACTGATGCTCGTAAATTTGCTGCTTCAAAACGATTGGTATAGCGAATAGAAAGATATTGAACACTTCTATCGGAATGATGAATCACATTCTTTGGCATGCCTCGATCGTGCAATGCTTCTCATCACAGAGATCTAGAGTCCGATAATAGGTTGAAGGGGCGATCGGTAAAATTCTACAAATCGCCTCGACTCCGTACAGCTCTTTATTATGGATAAAATCCACCATTATTTGTGAGGGCGGTCGAGCTCCGCCTGGGCGAAAAAAGCGGCTGCTTTGCGTAGAATTTCATTGGCACGCTTTAATTCTTTAATTTCACGTTCCATTTGCTTCATTTTTTCTTGGTCAGATATCTGTTGTACTTTGGCAGGATTTAGTTGATCCATATGCTTTAAATACCAAACACGCAATGTTTCAGGAGTACAACCGATTTTAGGAGCAATAGCTGTGATTGCTGCCCAAGTAGAAGGATAATCTTTTTCAGATTCAATTAGTAATTGAACCGCTCTTTCTCTAATTTCGGGGGTATAGTTTGGTTTTTTCATCGGAATAGTCTCTCAGAATATTGAGTCTCCGACAAACCCGGTACGGTTCATTTTCAATTCCAAACATATCATGTTCTTCATGACCACTTGGAAGATCAAGAATTTCGATTTCCTTGTTAAAAATTTCTTTGAGGCTTTGCATTAAAAGCTCTGTTTTACCAGACTGCATCATAAAATCTGTACTAAGTATTGTAATTTTCTCAATATCGCTTTTATTTTCTAGAAAATAACGTGCAGATTCTAAATTTGCTTCAGGATGTCCCGTTGTGCTTAGTAAAAGTATGCTCATATCGATTTTTATAATAAAAATAATGCATTGAGTATGGTAAAGGATTGCAGCACAAGTTAGAAGCTTTAATAGAAGAAGGAGTGTGCTGTGATGCTTTATCTCAACATGCTAGCTCATATTGCTTCCTTTTAGTAATTTAATCTCTGTTGCACTTCATTTGAGAATCTAAGAGTTTAAAAAATATCTTGATGAAAAAACCTTATCTTAATGTGACATTAGTCGAGACGCTTAAAAAATGGTGGAGTTCTAAAAGTTATGCTGGCTTCAGTTGTCAATAAAATTATAGAAAATATTCTGATGGAAAACATCTTATTTTCAAGGCTTCACGACATTTGATTGGTAATTAAAATAGCATCAGCATACTTTTTGAAACACTACCAAAAAATTGAGCCATTTTTATTCAGTGGTAGAAAGGCTTTGTTGTACAAAGATTTAAAAATTAAAGTTTTAACTACGCTATCCAAATTTAAGATACAGCTAGGGGGTACCTAAATTTGTTCTCTAATAAAGTTGATTGATTTCGCTTACCATTTGCTTACCAGAATCAAGAAACAAAAAACCCCTCACGATTAATGCACGTAAGGGGTTGTTTTATATGGTGGGCCCACACGTTACCAGACTTTATTCCAAGTAGATGATAATTAAATACTTTATAATTAAAATCACTTATTGGTACAAAGTCGGATACATAGCAAAATATATGTAATCTTTTGTAAATATAGGCATTAAAACGATGAATAACTTGAATAATTTCAATAACTAATTGATAAATATATAGTTTAACTTATTCATATGAAACAAGTGAATAAGTTTAAAATATTAAAAATCAATAACTTAAAGCAATATACTCAACTTATTCAGCAGTTAATTTCCAATACCACTCTTTTTTCTTGATAGTCTCAATTTTACTTTCACTTTGTAAAAGTTTAAGTGCTCTTCTGTATGTACTCTGGCTGATTTTATTTGTATCGATAATTAGCTTCTCAAGTTTTTTAGACTCTATGACATCTTCCTGATTTAAGTAATCTAAAATTAAAGCCTGTGCACGAGACACAGTGGAGTCTTTTGAGGCATTCTTTTCATTTGAGTTACTCAACATAAGTTCTTCATAATTACTATTTTCATCATATCTCGTCCACCGTGTACGAGTTGTTTCAATGTCGCTATCTATTATAACTTTTTCAATCTCATAAAAAATCGCACCTTCTAGAGTTGAAATATTACTTTTAGCTTTCGCTAAAAACTTTTCTCCCTTTTTTTCGGCAACCACCCAAACCATCCTCGCGAGAGCAGTAAAAGCTTGAGAACCAATAATTTTATCAACTGGTGAAGTTTGTAAATTACTTTTCGAAAAGTGAGTTATACCAACGATTGCGCAATTATATTTTTGAGCCAGTTCAACAAATGCTGCAAGTGAATTACGAACTTCATTGGACTTATGCATATCTCCCGATACAACTGAAACAATTGGATCAATAATAATTAATCTTATATTGGGTTTTTCCAACATTGTTTCTTCAAGGAATTTAAAATCTTTGGTCGGATCAAAATATTGGACTTTGTCACCGCTAGCCTGTATCCCTGAAATATAATAAACATTTTTTATATTTGCACCACAAGCAACAAGCCGAGGATTTAATGTAGTTTCAATATCGTCTTCTGTTGAGTAAATGAGCACATTACTCTGTTTGGATATCTTTTCTTCGAAAGGCAACATTCCACCTCTAGAAATTGATGCTGCAATATCTATCATTAATGTTGTTTTACCTATTCCTGCAGGGCCGGCCAGTAAAGTCAATTTGCCTTGAGGTAACCAATCTCTCCACAACCAATCTATTTTTTTGTTATTCACCACAGACATGGGAGTTAAATGAATTTTTTTATTTTCCTTCATTGTTGAACTCCATTTCAGACGGAATGGAATTTAAACTCATAACCCAAGTATGGATTTCATCTGCACGATAGAATATTCGAGCTTGTTTCTTTTCTCCAAACTTAATTGGTTTCGGGAATGAAGAATCTTTTTTTTGTAATTGATATAACGTATTTCTGCTAATTTTAAGAATACGACAAACATCATTAATTTTTATTAGCATTTTATAAGTCCTATTTATGCTTAGAGATGTACATAATTGATCAAAGCAGGACATCTAGCATTAGACTTAAAGGCGGTAAAATTTAAGGCCAAAACAATCTTGACAAAGATAAAAAAGTGCTATAAGGAATTTTTGGTTTTAATATATTCCATATCATAAGTGCCATTTTCTTTTGTTGTATACTGAATCGTATAATTAGTATTTGAAAAATGATTATTTGAATTTTTAATAATATTTTTCAACTGAGCATCTTCCATCCTCACATCAAATAATACCGACAATAATATGATGATTATTTTATTAGGAATTTTAATTTTATTTTTTACTGTATAAATACTCACTAACTCCCTAATAAAGTAGTTAACTCGAATATTTTTTTCATTCAATCTTAAGCTCCTTTTGTTTTTTATTAACAATTCCAAATCTTTATAGTATTTCTCCAATAAAATTTTGAAATTTAATAGCGAGTTAAAATCATCATCAATATTTTCAAAATTAAAATCCTCACTCCCTATTTCTTCTAATATTGGTAATTTGCTTAAAACTTGACTAAGTGATTGAATTGATTTTTCATTATACCACAACTCAAAATCATATAGATTTTTTGTACTTTCTATAAAGACGTTATAACTTTCTTTTATTTTTATTAAGTTTCGATCTCTTAAGCTTTCTTCTTTTTTAATATTATCAATGTGGTACTTATCAGAAAACTCATACACTGTCATTATTTTAATGATGTCTAATACGCTGAGTTTGCACTCTTTAAAATATTTAAAAAACTCTGAATTTTTTAATATATGATGAGATTTCTCCAAATTATCATTATAGCTTATTAGTTTTTGTGCTCCCATCTTTTCAAAATAAATTGAAAGTATATCTGGGTTTTTGGGATATTTTTCAATAAAGTAATCATTAATTTTTAAACTGCTATAGCTCGATTTAAATTGATTAAACATATCCTCAATTACATTATTTTTCATAAAGCATCCACTCTTGTTTAATAATAGTTAAAATTTGGCCATAAATTAATAAGCATAGATATTCAATAAGCATAATTAAAAAACAATATGAATTATCACATGCAGAAATGAATTATTTAAAAAAATGATTCAAAATTAAAATCCAATATAAAATCGCTCAATAAACTGCTTTGTCTTATTGAACAAATCTTTAAACACACTTTCACGCTTAAACAAACCAACTTTAAAATTTGGCAAATCTTTCAATTCTTCTTGTCGAGGTAATCGTTTGGTGAACTCATAGTTGTCTAGAACACTCTTCATTACGTCAGGTTTAAGGTTTTCTTGCTCACAAAGCTGTTGGTAGGCATTTTCTTTTTCTACATCCCAGAACTGAGCAAAGGTATCTTGTACGCTTTGTCCGTTGATCATCTTAGGCATGTTTTCTTCAATGAATTTCTGAATTAGGTCTTGCTTGTCATGTAGAGATACATCACCGCCAATCAAATCATGCACCTGAGCTTCGTATTGTTTACGCTTTTCATCTGTATCCGCATTCACTGCCATTTGTAACAGCGTCAGAATATAGCCGACATTGATACGATCACTATGAAGAAGATCAAGTTGAAAATCCACGTCATCCAATACAGATACTTTTTCTTTCTTCGTGACTTTACGAATATCGCGGCAAAGGTCTGAATATTTCGATGCAAAATTAGCAAAGTCTTGTTTGCTTAAAGACGTCTGATCTTGTTCGTACTCGACAAAACTTTGAAGTTGAGCATTAAAACGCATCACTTCACGAAAAGCTTTTATGAACTCCAATTGCTGATCTTCAGTTACCAAATCATCGACTGACTGATAATCAGGTGTCATTGCCAAGAGCTTACTTACTGCTTCTTCATAATCTTTTTTGATTTCGTCATAGCTTGGAACTAAAACTACTTTCTTGGCTTCTTTGTTAGAAAACAGAGCTAATGCTTCATCGGTTGCACGTTTTAGGTTGCGGAAACAGATGATATTGCCAAATGGTTTTTTATCGTTATAGACACGGTTGGTGCGTGAGAATGCTTGAATCAAGCCATGATATTTTAGGTTTTTATCGACATACAAGGTATTTAACGGCTTAGAGTCAAAGCCCGTGAGGAACATATTGACCACGATTAGAATATCAATCTGTCTGTTTTTTACGCGCTGTGCAATGTCGCGGTAGTACGCATAAAATTGATCACCTGAATTGTAGTTAGTTTTAAACTGTCGGTTGTAATTGGCAATGTATCGATCTAGCTTATCCCGACTGGATGAATTGACCTGACTTGGAATATCTGCGGCTTCTTCGTGAATCAAGCCAGTTAAGTCATCAGTCGGTACAGCCTCATTTGCCGCATAGGAAAAGATGGTGGCAATAGTCAACGGTTTAAATATCCGACCTTGTGCTTCATCTTCAATTTGCTTTTCAGCCTGCACCTTTTCAAAGAGGTCGTAATATTGGGTCAGTGTTTCGACCGAACTGACACAGAACATTGCGGTAAATTCACGATTACGGGTTTTGGTATCGTGAATATTGACAATGTAGCGGGCAATCATTTCTAAGCGTTTCGGGTTGTCATACAGTTCTTTGGTATCGATGCCTTCTACATCTTGCTCATAACTTTCATTGGTCGCCATGCCTTTGGCGGTGTATTTGCCACGATAATCAATCTGGAACTGCAATACGTTACGGTCACGGATGGCATCGACAATCACGTATTTATGCAAACACTCATTAAACAGGTAGTCTGTGGTGAGTTTTAAACCTGCTTTGCTTTGGCTATTCTTTTCAAAAATGGGCGTACCGGTAAAACCAAACATTTGTGCATTGCTGAAGAATTTTTTGATGTTCTGATGAGTCTCTCCAAATTGACTGCGATGACATTCATCAAAAATAAAGACCACTTTTTTATTTTTAAGATAATCAATCGATTCTAAATAACGGTCGGTACTGATAGCTCGATTGAGTTTTTGGATGGTGGTCACAATCAGTTTGTCGTGGCGTTGATCCAGCTGTTTCACCAAGGTCGATGTGTTATCGGTGCTGTCCACGCTGTCGGCTTTAAAAGCATTAAACTCACGTGAGGTTTGTGTGTCGAGGTCGTTACGATCCACCACAAACAAGACCTTTTCAACATCGGGCATTTGCATGATGATCTGACTGGCTTTAAATGAGGTCAGGGTTTTGCCTGAACCGGTAGTGTGCCAGATATAGCCGTTCTGATCGGAGTTTTGCACATGCTCCACAATTTTCTGTACCGCATAAATCTGATAGGGACGCAGCACCATCAGGCTTTTGGTGGTTTCTAGCAGCACCATGTACTGAGTCAGCATTTGGGTCAGATGCTGCTGATTGAAAAAAGCTTCGGCAAAGTCGACAATTTCATTGATGTGTTTGTTGCTGACATCCGCCCATGGAAAGGCAAACTCGATGCCTGTGGTGCCGTTGGAGTAATAACGAGTATTGGCACCATTACTAATCACAAACAGCTGGATAAAGCCAAACAGCCCTTGACCAGCCCAATAGGCTTCACGAATATAGCGTTGCGTTTGATTAAAGGCTTCGGCGATTTCCATACCGCGTTTTTTCAGCTCGATCTGTACCAAAGGCAAACCATTGACCAGTAAAGTCACATCAAAACGGCTGGTTCTGCCATTATAGTCGCGGTGGTCGATGGTGATTTGATTGGTGACCTGATAAATATTTTTGCTTGGATCATCAGACAGGAAAAAAAGATGTTTACTGGTACCATCATCAAATTTGACTGGGAACAGATCACGCAGATTCTTGGCGCGTTCAAACACTGTGCCCGTGTTCAAATGGCTAATGACTTGCTTCCATTCAGCATTTGATAGGGGAGGAAGTGCATTGGCACGTTCAATTTGTGCTTTTAGGTTTGACAGTAAAGCGGCTTCATCTTTAATGGTGACATTGGCATAGCCCAAGCCATTGAGCTGTGTAATAAGTTCATTTTCAAGTTGTGCTTCGCTTTGTACTGTCATTTTTTGCTCTGATACGCATTAGATATAAAGAATTATTTCCACTCAGTTTCGACACGATTTAAAATTTTTTGAGTGAACACAATGAGTTTTGTTACATCATGTAGATCGAATAAGTTAAATTTCCAAGATATTCCCCAGTATTGATTATTTTTTCCTTCGTACCATTCTTTTTCGATAGGGTAAGGGCTTTTCTTAAGCTGTATTTTTACGTTTTTCATAATTTCATCTGTTGGATTTTGAATATACATATTGATACTGCAACCCATTGGTGATGTATTGATATGTAGATTTAAAACCGTATCTGACCAATCCTTCCAATTATTTCCAATGAATCTAAGAGCAGGTGTACCATTCCAAGTATGTCTTCTTACATAAGGCTCATATTCTTCGCCTAAAGCTATCTGTAAGGCATTATTTACATGGTCAATGATTTCTTGATAAACATTTTCTCGTAGATCAACGAGTTCTTGTATTTTTTGCATGTTATCAATAACAAATTTTAAGCTTTCCATATCTGTTTCCAATGATTCATTAAAACTATCTAAATGTAGTAAAAAATCTCGTGCAAAAACTCCCCATTTATTTAAAGGATTATTAATAATTTGCATTCCTAGTGTTTGTTTTAATTGGGTTGTAAAATCTGAATATGACAGCCCAAGCCAACCTTCTATATTTGTGTAGCCATTTGGACTAAAAACTAAAGGAACAAGTTTCTTTTCAATACCTGTTTCTTGTTTTATTTTATTGATATCTTTAAGTTTTTTATTTGCCCAACTTAAATACTCTTTAAATGGGTTATTTTGTGTGTGATAAACTTTAACTTCTACTACGATTAAAGCTGTATCCGTTTCTAACCATAGATCAATAAATTTTCCTTTATCTGTGATTTGTTGAGTGACGATCTCTAATACTTCACCAAATTCAAACTCAGAATATTTTTCATTTTGTTTGATAGCTTCGATAAACCCATCATAAAAACCTGAATTTAGGCTGTGTTTTTCATTTGGATCTAGAAAGAATGCAATCAGTTCTGTAATCGGATTTTCATGATGACTTTTTAAGGCTGTATCAAAAATTGTCATCTCTCTTTCAGGAGTTTTATACTGTTGTGCTTTTAGTAAGATATTTTCATATTTTTGAATAAGTTGTTCTTCAAGCTCTACCATATTTTTAATATCTCTATTATTTATATTTTACTGAATCCACAACACATAAAACTTTTGTGGTGTGATGACCTGTATGACTTCTAAATAACTCACTACATTTAATTTGCACCGATTTTCCTTCTTTTCTAAACAAAGAGGAATAGCGTGGATCATTATCAACTAATTGAATGAGTTTAGTTTTAACCAAACCTTCTTCACCATCAACATTAATCTGCTGATTTAAAGTCACCGCAATCTGATTACCTCCAAATGCCTCTTGATTTGGGTGCAGGCTTTTAATTCGAAGCAATTTGCCTGAAATAGTTGCAGGCTCACCATAATAAAATGTCTGTGCAAAACTTAAACTAGGTACTATAAGTAATAAGAAAATACATAATTTTTTCATAATTAACGCTCTAAATTTAATGATTACCAATCACTTATATTCTTTCTTGATAGGATTAAATTCAATCTGCTTACTATATTTAACCTTACGGATATGCTCATAATCTTCTGTAGGTTTTTCACCAGAATAAGTCACTTTAATAGGAAAATAAGCATCCCCATTATTCACAACTTCAATAAGCCCTTCATAAGCATAATGTAAAGGGGAGTCTTCATCATAGCTGCCGCTATTGTCTGCTCCTGCATCTGCAATACTGTAGCTATTGATAAAATCATTTTCAGGAAGATGCAATGCTTCCCACCATGTTTCTGTTGTTCCAGTGCTGGTATATCCATTTTTGAAAATACTACCTACTAAGTTTTTCCCTAAAGGTTTAATATTTTCAGAAATCTCATTTAAATCAATACCAACTCGCCCCCAACTACCTGAAAATTCAGCATCCTCTTTACTTCGACTGACTAACTGATACTGACCACTATTTAGCTTTTTAAAGCTAAATAAATCAGCTTCACCTGTACAGGCATGACACGTCACAACAATCCCATCGTCACTTACTTTAATTTTTTCGATCATGACCAAATAACGTGTTTGATTAGCATTATTTTTATATTCAAGCACTGGGTGCATGAGAGCGACAGTTGTATTTTCATCTTCACCAGCCTGCCCCAATGCAACATATGGCATTTTACTAATTTCTTCATCATCAATATAGCCACGAGTCATTTGACCACTGTAAAACTGGCGCATAAGTTCTTTAAAGCTCAAAGTATCTAATTGCACCTTTGTCATCTCAGCGACTGAGAATTTTGTATTTGCGACTGCCATTGGTACAGTAAATAATGTACTGCTACAAAGTATTAAATTTATGAATAGCTTTTTCATTTTCCACCCTCTATAAAATACAAAAAAGCCAAACCTCCCTATAAGATTTGGCTTTAAAAAATTAAACAAACATCTGCTGTAACAAGCCTTTTTTCCACTGTTTCGCTTGTTCAATTTGCTGTGCCACCACTTCAATTTTTTGGTCGATGACAGATAAAAAATTAGCGATTTTGGTTTGTTCTTCTAGGCAAGGTAATTTAATGTCTATCTTACTTAAATCACCAAGATAAATACCGGGCTGAGCTGATACAACTTGTCGAACTAATAACTCATTTTGAAAGTCTTTCGCCAAAAACAATTGAAATATGAATTCAGGTAAAGCCTTTTTGAAACGCATAAAAGCCACACTACGTTGAAAAGCATAAGACTCATAATAGTCTTTAAATATTGCCACACGCCCAATCGTACCAACTACCGACAAAAGAATGTCGCCGTCTTGCAATTTATAGTTTTTATAAATTGAATCAAATTCTTTTTGATTGATCTTTCTATCTTTGTCATCAATCACAATTTTGCCATTTTGTAAGTTTTTAGCACTTAATAAAAATAGATTGGAACTTGGATCATCTTGATGAGTGCCATGAGTACCATCTTTTATAAAACTTACAGCATCTTTAATTGAAGTTATTTCCCACTCCCCAAACTCACTCCCATCATCCGCTTTAAAACGAAGTTGCTGACTAAACAGCTTTTGCATCATGCCTTGTTTATACTGGCTCAGCAGCTCATGTTTTTGGGTGAGTTGGCTAATCTTTTCATCCACTGCGGAAAGAAAAGAGGCGATTTTGGTTTGTTCTGGTTTAGATGGAATTGATAATTCAAACTCCTCAACAACTCCAACATTTAAGTTTTGAACGCCACCACCCTGAAAAACTCCACGCTCAGCTTGTACTCTTGCTTTAGGCGAGTTTAAAAACAATTTGAGAAAAATATTATCTAAATCTTTATTAGCTCGAATATGGGTCAAACTAACGTATACACCATATTCTTCATCTTTATCAAAAATGGATGCGACCCCATACGATGCACCAACTCGGCTATACAAAATATCTCCCTTCAGGAGTTTAGTTTTACTAATTTTTTTATAAAACTCAGTGGAAATATTATTCACCTTGGAATAGTCCATAAGACCATCACGAGAAACATTTTGAGCTGATAAAAATGGGTAGCCGCCTTCATCCACATAAGTTGGCGTACTAGCAACTCCACATTTTAAAACATCTGTTAATTGTTTTAATTTATTAGAAGTCCAATCCCCATCAAACTCTTTAAACCTTAATTTTGGCGCAGCCATTACTTCACCTCCGCAAACGGTGAAGCAATGCCTAGCTCTTTGCAAAAATCTGCAATGATGGCATCGGTTTTTTGGCTGTCTACTTCCAAAGCTTGAAGCTGTTTTGCAATCGCATCTAAATCAATCTCGGCTTCCGCTTCAAAGGTATCCACATAACGAGGAATATTCAGGTTGTAATCGTTATCTTTCACTTCTTGTAAAGTTGCGACATGCGCATACTTTTCAATATTTTCACGCTTTTCAAATGCCGCAACAATCTTATCCAAATGCTCAGGCAATAACTTGTTTTGATTCTTCTGCTTTTCAAACTCATTGCTGGCATCAATAAACAAAATATTGCCGCTATGCTCACGGTTTTTTTTCAACACCAAAATACAGGTCGGAATAGACGTACCATAGAAAATATTGGCAGGTAAACCAATAATGGCATCCACCACGTTCATCTGCTCAATCAAATACTGACGAATCACGCCCTCACTCGAACCACGGAACAATACGCCATGCGGTAACACCACCGCCATCGTGCCATTGTCATCCAGTTGATACAGCATGTGCTGCACAAAAGCCATATCGGCTTTGGAACTTGGCGCCAGTTTGCCATACGCGGCAAAGCGTTCATCTTGTAAAAATAACGGATCGGCAGACCATTTTGCAGAAAATGGCGGATTCGCCACCACCGCATCAAACTTTTTATCTAAATGCTGCGGACGGGTTAAAGTATTTTCCTGCTTGATGTCGAACTTGGCAAAATGCACATCATGCAGAATCATGTTCATTCGTGCCAAGTTGTACGTGGTACGGTTCATTTCCTGACCGTAAATCATATCGACATCTTGCACTTCACGCTTTACACGAAGCAATAACGAACCCGAACCACACGTCGGATCATAAACAGAACGTAAACGCTCCTTGCCTTGGGTGACGATTTTGGCAAGTAGGGTAGACACCGTTTGAGGCGTATAAAATTCTCCAGCTTTTTTACCTGCGCCTGAAGCAAACTCACCAATCAGATATTCATACGCATCACCCAATACATCCGACTCAGTATTGGAAATATCAAAATCAATCTTGTCTAAATGACTGAGAATTTTGGCAACCAGTTCATTACGGTCATTCGCCGTGTTACCTAGCTTGGTCGAGTTTAAATCGAGGTCTTCAAACAGATTGGCAAAGTCATCGGCAGAGTCAGAACCTAAAGTGCTTTGTTCAATGGCTTTTAAAGTCGCTGTAATGTCATCAAGGATGAATTCACCCTGACGACCACGTTCCGCGATGGTATGGAACAATTGCTCAGGGGATAGGGCATAGCCCACTTCATTAATCGAGTTCTTTTTAATTTCTTCGATATATGGCACATGCTCATTATTACTTTCATCAAGCTCAAGGAAAGTAATATCTTCGCCATCCAACAGCTCATTGGCAAAATTAACAGACTTTTCAGACAAATATTTAAAGAAAATAAAGCCCAGCATGTAATCACGGAATTCATCTGCACCCATTTTGCCACGGAGGTCATTGGCAATATTCCACAGTTGTTTTTGTAGTTGTTGAAGTTGTGCTTGGGTCATTGTTATATAAGTCCGATGAAAAGAATAAAACATGACTAGTGTACCGATAAATAAAAATTTTTCAGCAAATTTGAAGGGAAGAAGACAGGATTTGTCGTACTAAATACATATCAGTATTATTGATTATATTGGTTTTATTTTAATATAAAAGTGATAAATGGACTCATACATCATAAGTTAAATTAAGCCTTATATCAAAGCTATAGATAATTAAACCAAGAAAAATAAGTAAAACAAATAATAAGATTATTTGTTAAAGTTGGTCATATTCAGCATCAATATATGCATTAATTAATTTCCAATCCTCAGTTTTTGAGATATGACGTTGAAACTGGCAAGCTCCTCCCTAAAAAATAAAAGGATTTTAAAAAGAATAAATTTTAAGGCTCTATACTAGCAGACTAGTTATATTAGTCTGTAATCATCATACTTAAAGGGCTTTGTTGCATAAATACATAAAACACTGATTTTATTATGTTTTAATTTAGGTTGAATTTTAATCAAAACCTTTAAAATCATATAATTATGCAATCTTTATGCAACAAATCCTACTTAAAGTAAGAAAAAGTGGGATCAAAATAACTATAAAACTGACAAGTAAATTTCTAAATAACCAAGATTTAATATCGGTATCATTTCTAAATTGATAAATATTCAAAAATGGGAAAAAAACCACTGGAAAGAAATATATATAAGTCAGTTTGAATGAATCCGTCTTTTCAGTCTTAATCATGAATGGTCAAAGTTCCTGCTAAAGAGGCTAATTTCACTGATTACTAAGTAGAGTTAAAATCACATCATGAAGCTAAGCGAGCTGTGCAAGACCTGCTATGTTAATCTTAATTGTTCATAAAATAACACCAATGTGTATATGGAAATAAGGAAACATACTCAACAATAAGTCTTCATTTAAAATGCAGATCCCTGTTGTTGAACTTTCTGTTGAAGTTGTCGTTTTTGTTCAGCTTTTATTTCAGTGTTCATTTTTGAATAATTTATTTTATCTGTGTAATTCAAATACGTTGTAGTATCAGGCCAACCACGATATGCCGTAATACTCATACCATTTTTAAAATTCCAGGTAAAACTTGCTTCTCCAAGACTAGGATTTCCTGAGCGTTGGCTCGGTTTTCCATATTTTGATGAAACAAAATTTGCAACCTCTATAATTTTTCCTGAGTCCATAAATACGGGAAATTTATATTCTGCATAAGCAAATTTTCCATTGGATGTATATCCAAAATTTAATTCTGTAGTACCTTCTAATACAGCATTGGAATTGTATTTATCTATCCAGTAGTTGTTGTCTTCACGAACTACTTTAACATTGGTATTTTGCAATGCTGAGCGAATTTGATCACGTGTTGCACCTTTTAGCTCTACATTAAATAGTTGTGGGGCTGCCATTACAGATGAAGATGCTACTGTTACACACAATGTTAAAGCCGTATTAATAAAATGATACATAAAAAAATATCCTAGAGCACATTAATTTAAAATAAGATTCTGAATGTAATAGATTTAATTTATTTTACTAGAAATTAATTTCCCATCTTTAACGGTAAGATCAAATTTAGTTAAACGACTAGGACAGCAATGTCCGTCATCCTCAAAATAATCATATTGATGAACGTTAATATTTCCCTTCTTATCTTTTTGAATACTCGCTGTCACAGCAAAATATTTTGAGTCTAAGAAGTTAAATTTTTGATCTTTTTTACCAATAAAAACGGCTACTTCTGAACTCATTGTTGTTGGATGACAAGTCGTTTCTTCACAAAAATTAAGCACTATAATTCTATCTTTAATTCCATCGTTATTAATATCAGCAGTGGTAACTTCCTTAGATTTTAGAGAAAACTTAAAATAGTCTGAATCAATAGCATATTTTTTGCTTTCTAAATTCAAATTTTTTATAGATACTTGTACACGGTTATTAATCTGCTGCTGAAGAGTTGTTGCCTCTGCTCTTACAGTAAAAAATATGAAAAATGCAGTGAATAGTATTGATTTTTTCACACATGTACTCCTTAAAAATTAGCCGCTTCTGACTGGTTTTTTTTCTGTTGACTTTCTTGATTTATTTGAGTTCTTTGCTGTTCAAATTCTTGAGTAACATATTCAATATTTACTTTAAAGCCCCCCATATGTGGAGCACTAACTGTAATCATTTCATTGTTTGGAGTAAGAAATACTGTTTCTTGATCGCCAACAAAAGGTGCTTTTTCACGAATAATTTTGTAATTATTTTTCTGCACATAACTCACAATTTTTTTGTATGTCTCTTTTGACATATGGTTATTTTCACTTAGTGTCATCCCCACATAAACTAAATTTTGATTTTTATCAAAACCAAACTGAGTAAATAGCAGACCATCTATATCAAAACCAGTACCATCATTTTCTAAAACTGGTCCTCCAGCATAGGACTCACCATTTATTTTATAATTATTTAATCGCTTCTTTACTGAATCAAAGGTCGAATCCCTTAACTTAAAGCCTAAAACAGGTGTACCTTTTAAAGTAGGATCATCTTCTGGGGCTATTTTTTCAGCTACTTTCTCAATAGCTCTATTTTCGTTACTCTGACTTTGTGATTGAACATGGGGATTACTATCCTTTGAGCAACTGACTATTAAAAGAGTTGAAGTAAGCATTAATAATGTCGATCTAATTTTAAGCATAATTAAAAATTCTCTTATAAATATTAAAAAGTTAAGGTGTTTAACTCAAAATCCGCAGAAGATTATTAACTCTAGAAGGATTTGTTGCATAATTATATGATTTTAAAGGTTTTGATTAAAATTTAACCTAAATTAAAACATAATAAAATCAGTGTTTTATGTATTTATACAACAAAGCCACTCTAGAAAGAAAAAGCAATGACATAATCTATTTATAAAAAGTTTTTTCTATTTATATACACGAATCAAAGAGTCTTCTAAATAACGATTTGAAAAATTATTTTCAAACCAACGCAAAGCATCTTGAGCAAAATAAATATTAGTGTATATGCGGCTATCGACACCGATAGCTGAAATTGTTTGCCATGAACGCGTCATAATCGCTACAGGACTACCATTTTTATCAAACTCTACAAAGGCAGGGTCGACATCATAGCGATTAGCAGCACCATTAAACTCGCTAATGGATTGTACTAATCCATTGTTCAAATCTTTATTAATGTTCTTTTTATACATACGGACTTGATGTCCTTTTGCTAATGCTTGTTCAATAAACATTTTTGAGGCTAAATCTTTTTCTGAAATATAAATACCATTGTTAATTTTTCGATTAGCTTCGCTAAAGTTTGCTTCATGATTAATATATTTTTCTAAATGAATTGAACCCATTGTACGTTTTTCTAATTTAAATTTATCATTGATCAATGATGGGTTTAGAACAATTACATTATTATTAGAGTTATTTGAAAGGACTAAAAATTTGTTTCGTATTTCTGTATTTGACATTTCATCCCATACGCGTTGAGTACCTTTACTTACCCAGCCATCATAGGCGTTTACTCCTTTCGATATGGCACCTACCGTACTGTCTGCTGCTGTTTGGATATGTTGACAGCCTGTTGTGTTAATTAAGACGAAAGAAATCGCTAAAAATAAAAAATTCTTATTCATTTTACCCTCTGAGTGTTTAATCAATATTATAAAAGTATAGCTATGCTGATCATAATACTAAGCAATCCTTAGTAATTTATCAATTCAAAACTAAGAGAATCTTAGTTTTGAATTGATTATTAAACATATGGAAAGCAAAAAATCCAATGTATTTTCAATGCGTTTAAAGGTTGCTCGCAAAGCGAAGAAGCTTTCTCAAGAACGATTAGGCATACTTGCCGGCATTGATGAAGCTTCGGCTAGTGCTCGAATGAATCAATATGAAACAGGAAAGTATGCACCTGATCTTCTGATGGCTATAAAAATAGCTGAAGTTTTAGAAGTACCCGTAGCTTACTTCTTTATTGAAGATAATTTAATGGCAGAACTTGTTACAAAACTCCATTTTTTAACTGAATTACAGCAGAAGGAAGTATTAGATTTTATTAATCAAACAGCCCTAAATATCAAAAAAACAAATATATAATATTTGAAATATAAGCATATTTGATACTTTTTCATAAATCCTGCATTTCAATGTATTCATTGATTAACTGCCAATTTTCCGTTGTTGAAATCTCTCGTGGAAGTTCAACTTCAAACGATTCATAAAAATATCTACGCATACAATACTCAGTATAAGAATCCGCATAGGTTTCATACCGCGCGATGATTGTTAAGTCCATCACCGGCATTTGCGCCTGATCCCACCGTTGTCTTTTCCGACTGAAAAAGAACAGTTTCCCGAAAGTATATAAACGTCCCGCCTGCTGTCGATTGCCTCTGAATACTGCATAAACTTTGAAATAATGCTGCCATGCAAGAAGATCATTGAGCGCTTTGGTCTGATCTTTCTGTGAAATCACTCGATTGAGAATTTGGGTTAATTCTTTTTTTTGTTTCTCTACTTCAGTTTTCTTAAATCGCCACGTCCATGAGAAATTCTTATTACTTTTACGGTAAAACTTAGTTTGATGTTCAGCATACTTTTTATGGCTTAACCGTACTAATTCAGCCTCATATTTTCCAAAATCCAAGCTTAAATAGGGTTTATTCAATATGAAATTAAACTGTTCATTGTCTTTATAGTAATGACGGATAAAAGTTAATTCTTGCCCGACTGTAATTTTGTCCCAGATAACAGGTTCAAGTTCAGCAATTTTATCTTTTGATGTATATGCTGAACTAGTTGTTGAAGTCACTTTGCCTATGGTTTCTTTGCTGTGACGATGGCTATTAGGAGTTTTGATCAACAAGATAAATAACCACTCATCTTTATAAAGAATGTCTTGAACAATGAGATCAGCAACAGGTAATCCTTGTTTTAATCGATAGGTTCTTTGCCGACTGGTTAAATTTAATGCGTATCGTTCGGTTAATTTATGAATAATTTTTTCAATATCAATTTTACCTAACTCAGTTTGCACTATAAATTTGCAGTAAAAATATGATCCTCTTGTGACCTTATCTTGAATTTTTTGTGCGGTGTATTTTGTGTGGGGGCTGTAATCAATCATTTTATGTCATCCAACTATGCACTTTTCATGTCAATCAACAATCCACTTAAATCCAAATTTCTTCATCCATTTTTGAATTGTTCATCAACAATAATTTTCTCTACATTTCCCATTTTGCTGAGCGTGTCAGCAATCAGCATTGATCAAATTGCGCTAGCACTGTCACCTCACGTTGTAAGGTGACAATAAAGTAGTTCCTAGTGCGCATTACGAAACTTGATCAGCAAATCTTATACTTGTTTAAATATTATATCAATATTATTGATATAATAAATTGACTCTGATAATATGACTGCATATCAATCGAATTGTGGATTGACCATCCATTCCAACTTTCTTTTTTGAAGTTGTTTGAATGGCTGACCACCATTCAAAAACTTTGATACATATTGCCCTGAGTATAAGACTAACCATCTTCATACTGCCGATGTAGCGGACTGCTGGAGAAATCTCGCTCGGTACGCTGCAATGGGGGCTGAAGAGTTGAAATACTCTTCTTCTATCCAATTCACTTTTAAGAGTTCCAAGCAAATAAAAGTGGTTGGGCGACAAGGAAACGGAAGCCTATAAGCGAATTTATTCGTGAAATGGTCATTTGGTTAGAAATAGCCAAATTAGATGTGAAGCTAATTCATTAGCAGATCATTGAAATCCTGTTCAAAGTGATACAGTCAGGAGCAGTACAGGATGTACGATAGTCTCCGTTAATAGCTGAATGTGTATGCTTGATCGAACAAGTTTTTTACTTGGAAAAGTATGCTCATTTCCAATCACGATGGCTGCTGAGAGTGCCGTAAGGTACTAGGGCTTTGAGGCTAACGCTGGAAAAGCTGGCACCATTCTGCGCAAGCTGAATGGGTCGTTGGATAGCTTAAACGTGTAACGGCATTAATCGATAGATGCTGATTGGAGTGTAAGAGTTTTACCCTTTACAAAGTTATGTATACATCATATCCCGATATTTTTAAGGAACTACGGTCGGGGGAAACAGGAAGCATGTATACAGGCGAGAGGATAAGCGGTCTGCACATTAAGACACTTTGAAATAACTTGGGAAGCACTGAATAAAAAGGCTTAAATTGGTTAAAAGTCTGCTGTATTTTTTTCAGTGTGGGAGCGATGGTGAGTAGCGCATATAAAACAATTAAACTTGAGGTACTTTAGTTCAAGATGAATTGTGGAAATTGTAATTCCCGACCTAAATAATATTTAATTATTAGTGATGTTTTAAACATTAGTAATTTTTAAAAACACTCTGTTTTTTAGGTCGGTTGGATAAAATGAGATAGCTAGCTTAAAGCGAATCCTAAAACATTTCGATTTTTTCAGTCGGGATGCTCATTGCGAAAACTTGAGTCGGCACATGCGTGAGCATGTTGGACAATATGTAGAAAAGAAAGGTTAATGAAACACTGGTCGTGTTTCTCAGTCGGGGATTGGTCTCCTTGACTAGGCCGAGATTGGTACAGTGTAAGTATTCTGAAGTTTGGTCACTGATGAAAATATATTTATACGGGTTTGCCTGAGACCTAAATCGGGATAATGCTACACCAGCATGAAAAAATCGTGGCTTGTCCTTCCAGATTAGACAAGCATAAAACTATTGCCTAGCAGTAGAAATATGAAATGGAATATGGCCTAAGTCGGCATGAAAAAATTGAACCGCCAGTACAGGCGTAATCATCTGCTCAACAAAGAGCGTTAACAAATGCATTAGGCTCGATCCCTTAGGGACGAGCCTTGTCTTTTAAGTCAAACTAAAGCAATTTAGTAAAAATCAATTTATTGTAAAAATCTAAGCTAAAATTATTTTTAAAATGATATATCACGATGGACACAAAAAAAGTTTCAATGTAAAAAGGATCTTATTGATATTTTTTAACTATTTGATATGACCCCTAACTTCTATCTACCAAGAAAGCTTTATGATCATGAAAAAGAATACACTGAACTAGAGGTTATAGAAGCATTTCAAATAATCATTATTTTAGCTGAGCCTGGTGCAGGTAAGTCATCACTTTTAGAGAATTTTTCGAGTCACTTAAGTATAAAAAAGAAAACAGCTAATATATTTAACAGTAGAAATAATCATGATAAACATTCAATTTTAATTATTGATGCGCTAGATGAGTTAGTAAGAATAGATCAATCAGCTGTCAATAATTTACTTGGAAAGGCTGCTGACTTAGAGCCAACAAAATTAATTATTTCCAGTAGGTCAAGTGAATGGGAAGAGTCTTATACTAGTTTAGTTAGAGATATTTTTGAAATCGAACCTAGAGTTTTTCGTTTATTTCCATTTAATGAATCCGAACAACAACTAATTTTTGAAAATTATAAAGCTGAAGAAAACTTCCAAATATTTGTATCTGAAGTAAAGAAATATAATTTAGAACAATTACTTTCAAATCCTCAATTTTTAAAGATTTTTGCAGATGCCTATATTGAAAGCAATAGAGTATTTTCCGATCGAAAATCTATCTTTAATCAAGCAGTTAAGGCTTTGGCAAGAGAGACAAATAGTACTTTCAATGTAAGAAATGAATTACCATTAGTAAAAAAAATAGAAAGTACTGAAGAAATATTTGCCAAATTACTGTTATCTGGCTCAGAGGGTGTAAGTACTAATGTAAATGGTTCAGATACATTGTACCCCCGAATAGACTCATTAATTAGATTAGATAATACAGATCTATATTCATCAGTATTATCTAGCAGGCTTTTTCAGTTAGCAGAAAATGAGAGTATACATCAGCCAAGTCATAAAATTATTGCTGAATTTACAGCTGCTAATTATTTAGTTAAAAAAATTAATGCCGATCGTAACAATATTTCACTGCATCAATGTCTTTCAATAATTGCACCTAATGGAATTGTACGGGATGAGTTAAGAGGTCTTGTGGCTTGGATGGCAGCTTTAGGTGATAAATCTATACAAGAGACATTAATTAATATTGATCCTTATGCAGTATTAGCCAACGGAGATCCTTCTCAGCTCCTACCATCATCAAAAAAATATTTATTAGAAAAATTAATATGTCTTGTTGAAGAGGATCCATATTTCCGTAGAAGTGATATGTGGAGAACTTTTTCTATTTCAGGATTTTTTGACAATGATTCCGTAACCACTGTTAAGTACATATTAGCAGAATCAGATAAAGGCTTGTTGCGTGGGTTAGTTTTAGAATTAATAGAAAAATCTATAATTCTTGAATCTTTGTTACCTGAATTGGAAGAAATTCTAATGAACGAGGCCATTGATAATTATATAAGAGAATTAGCAGGAATAAGATTAACAGAAATAGTAAATTATGAAGCAACACAGACCATTAATCGACTTATAGAACAAGGCACAAAATCATCCTTAAATATTGTTGCGCATTTGATAGAAAGAATTAATATCAAATCCTTTTCTTTTGAAGTAATTTTAAAATTTTTAGAAAAATGTACTTTCTTATATCCAAATGAAAATGTTGGAAGAGAGATAACTATAGGTCAACGTTATTTTATTAAAAATTTCATTACCAATCTTAATTACGAACTAGTTGTAAATCTTCTAGATAAATTATCTCATGATCTTAATTGTACGTGTAAGAAAGAACAATATGATTGTTATTGTCGAAATGGAATAAGTAAAATTATCGGAGTGCTTCTTGATCGTTATTTTGAACTAGAAAAAAATTCTTATGATCCACAAAAAATATGGTTTTGGTTAAAAAATCTAAATTTCCATGGTGGAAAGCGTGAAGAAGATAGCGTTGCTGTAAAAGTATTACAAAACGATGATAACCTACGCCAAAACCTTATCAGGTTAGCATTTGATGGTATAACTTCAATTGAAGATATACATCAAGTAAGTTGGAAAACGTTATCATCTTATACCCATTCTGGTTTGAACTTGAGGTTACAAGACTATTACTTCATTTTAGATTGGGCTTTTAAAAATAATAATACAAATTTATGGTCTTATTTTGTTCAGACTCATCATTTTCATGCAACAAATAGAAATGAACCTATATATGAATTACGCAGATATGCAAAGATTCAGGCGAGAGAAAAGAATGAATTTTTAAAGGCATGGACTAAAAAAAATTTAGCTGCTAAAAAAAGCTATTTGGAAACACAAAGAATAGTGAATAGACGTCGTATAAAAAATGGAAAGTTCAAAAGACAACAGATTAGAAATGAAAATATTCTTTATATAAAACAAAATCGTGAATTTGTAGAAAGTGGAAAGCATTGGAATTGCTTGATTGGATTTGCAACACATATTTTAAATAAGCCTGAAAGAATAGAAATAGAGTTTGGTGATGAAAACTTAGTAAGGAATGCTCTAAAAAACTGTTTACCATTTATACAGTCTCACGTTCCTAGTTTAAGTGAGCTTGCGAAAGCTCAATGTTCTTCTATTAGTTATCACTCAGAGGTTATATTATACGCTGCATGTATTCAAATCTTCAGAGAGCATGGAAGTATTGAAGGTGTTCAGTTAGAGCTGCTCAAGGCATTACGCACTGGTATTGATATGCATTATAGTGCTGTTTCTAATGAAGAACGAGACGCACTAAAGAATGAAGTTGACCGAATCCTTTTTCCAGATTCTAAGAGTCGACTACAATTTATAAAAGATTATATTGAACCTCAGCTTACATATAGCGGCTGTCAACATACACAAGTCAGTTGGTTACGTTACAGTGATACATTTAAAGAGTTTCAAGCAACTTTACCTCTTGAATGGCTGCATCAATACCAAGATATCAGTATAGAAACTACAAAAACACTATTCGATTTAAGTGCACAATTTTGCGATCGAAATGAATTAAATAAATTAATTGTATTACGTTGTGAACAATTAAATGAACAACTAACAACTCATACTGCTGATTCAGAAAGTATAAATTCGAAAGTAATATTCTGGTTTGTTAGGGCATTTTTCTTTCTTGATGAAATGGAAATAGAGCCTTATTGGAATTATTTAAAGTTACAAGAAAAAATCATATTTATTTTAAATGATAGAAGTGAAGGTCTTCGTCATGGTGATCATCCATTTTGGCCAGCATTAACACCGACTAAAATATGGTGGATTTTAGATGAGTTTGTAGAACAGTGGCCAAAGGTTGATTTACCCGATTCTTGGGGTATGGGAGATCCACCAAATGAAACAGCTTACAGATTTTTAAGTAACTTAATTTGGAACTTTACCAAGCATATTTCTGAAACTACTTTATCAATTGTGAATAACTTAATTGCAGATTCAAGGTTTGAAGGCATGCTATTAGATTTAAAGAGTATACGTTCAACCCTTATTCGAAACCTTGCTTTAGTTAATTTTAAGGCTCCATCCTCAGAAGAAATCGTTAATTTTTTAGATAATGATAGTGTGATTACAGTGGAGGGTTTAAGAGCATTAATTTTAGAAGAGTTAGAGTTTTATCAAAATGATCTCCGTGGAGGAGATACAACATCACCTTCACTTTTTTATCATAAGCAATATGATGAATCGACTATTTCAGAATATATTCATTTAAATGAGGTTGATGCTACCAAAATTGTTGCAGATAGATTGAAATTAAGACTTTCAAGAAAGGGGATTGTTGTAACTTTAGAACATCAGATGCAACATGCTAATCGATGTGACATAACTTTTGCTAAAGTAATTGATAACCATAGAAAACTTCTAGTACTAGAATCCAAAGGCCAATGGCACAAAGAATTATATAATGCCGCATCAACGCAACTAGCTGAGAGATATTCGATCCATCCAGATGCTGAACAGCAAGGAATTTATTTTGTATTATGGTTTGGCAAGAATGAAAAAGTAGCTAATCGTACTAAGCACGGGATTAGCTCAGCTCAAGAGCTTAAATTACACTTAGAAAATCAACTGCCAATCGAATTAAATGGTCTTATTGATATTTTTGTTTTGGATATATCAATCTAGTTTACAGTTATTCAAACTAAATTTGACAAGATATCGTAGTTTAGTAACGTATCTGTCAGATTTAGTTTGAGCTAGTATGAATACCTCCCCTAAACCAAACTATATAATTCTTTTAGTCGAACATATTTCTTCTAAATGATTAGCCCACCATTGCATAATTTCAATTCGTTCATCTAAATGGGTGGATTTATCATAAACAGCTTTTACACCATGTTTTTTATGCGCCAAACAAGCTTCTATTACCTGTTCTTTATCACTAAATTGGTTATTTAAAGCAGTGCTAGCAATATGTCGAAATCCATGTGGACTTTGACGGCCTCGATAACCAAGATTTTTCAAAGCATTATTTAAAGTTGCTTCACTCATTGGCTGTATAAGGCTATCTCTACTAGGAAATAAAAAATCCGATACTGTCCTAATTTCTTTTAATTTAAATAACAGTTCTATTGCCTGTTTAGGTAAAGGTACAACATGGCTAATACCACATTTCATGGTTTCGGCAGGCTTTATCCAGATCTTTTTCTCAAAGTCAAAATCTTGCCATTTTGCATAGCGCAACTCTTGTGGTCGTGGGAAAAGAATAACGAGTAATTCCAAAGCAATTGCTGTATGCGAATTTCTATAGCCTCGAATAGACTGCACCAACTCGGGCAATTCCTGAAGACTGACATGCTTCATATTCCCTTTACTGCCTTTATCAAGATACTTCAAAATTCCATCCAAAGGGTTCGACTCTATTTGTCCATGAAACTTTGCAAGATCATAGGCATTGCGACAATGTGAAACTAGTTTCTTTACACGATTGTAAATACTTTCACTTCTAAGCATATCCTGAAAAAATGTCAGCCATTGTTGAGGTGAAATTTTGGTGAAATCCAATTCACCAAAAACAGATAAGATACGTTTTTCAATCGATTGAGTTTCTTTCTTTATTGTTATTACAGCCCAAGTTGTTTTCTTAGTATCAAGCCAGTCATACATCAAGCTTTTTAAATTAAGTTGTTGCTCCTCAATCCTTTGCAATTCAATTTCTTTTTTTGTTAATACTTTTTCATTTTGCTGTAACTTGAGAAAAATAGTTGAAGCTTCAAGTTTAGCTGCTACAAGCGATAACTGCGGATAACTTCCAATACTATGCCATTTCCACTTCCCAACTTCATCCTTAAAGCGGACTTGCCAAGACTTTTTTCCTTTTGGTGATACACGAAAATAAAGTCCAGCATCACATGAAATGCGATACTCCTTATCCTCAGATTCAAGATTATATAAATGCGAGTCTTTTATCTGTTTGATGCCATTTAGGGCAGTTCTTTTCATAGCTAAATACCTTGTATCCGAGTAATGCAGAAAGAGTATCGGATACAAGATTGGATACACAAGAGGGCCAAATAAAGCTGTGCATAGCCAAACATAGTTGTGCAAAAAGTATAAATAAAAAACCCATGAATCATTATAATTCATGGGTTTATATGTGAAATCATTGCAAAGCTGTGCATATGATTACAAAAAATTGGTGGGCCCACACAGACTTGAACTGTGGACCAACGGATTATGAGTCCGCTGCTCTAACCAACTGAGCTATAGGCCCTATATTCTGAATGTGTTATTTATCAACAAGTTCAGACGCAAAGCATACTAGCGAAGATTTTTTTAAAAGACAAGCCTTTTTCTTCACGGCTGCACACTAACACAACAAATTGGCTGTAGTTGCAGCAGTTGAGCTTGGATTCGACCAAAATGCACAAAGTGTCGAATCCTATCGTGATGTAAATCACGACAAAAGTTATCAAACAGTCAAAATAACCTTATAATAATGCCCATTCTTGTCAGTACCGTGCCCAAAAGCGCTTAGATTGGTACTGGCCTCACATTTTTAAGTCAATGTCCTACAGTTATTCGGCTTATGTTTTCATTTTTATGTGTTGCACTGACACATAAGAATATTTAGGTGCCCACATGGAAATTAAGGTTAATTATCTCGATAACCTTCGACAAGAAGCCAAATTTGATGACTTCACGGTAATTGCCGACCAACCTATTCGCTATAAAGGTGATGGTTCTGCTCCCGGACCATTCGACTACTTTTTAGCGTCATCAGCATTATGTGCAGCTTATTTTGTAAAAGTGTATTGTGCAGCACGAGACATTCCGACAGAGAATATTCGCCTATCTCAAAACAATATTGTTGATCCTGAAAACCGCTATAAGCAAATTTTCAAAATCCAAGTCGAACTACCTGCGGATATTTCAGAAAAAGACCGTCAAGGCATTTTGCGTTCAATTGACCGCTGTACGGTTAAAAAAGTGATTCAGACTGGTCCTGAGTTTGTCATTGAAGAAGTAGAAAGCATTGATGCAGATGCACAAGCTTTACTTATGCCAAATTTAGCGTCAGAAAGTACCACATTTATTCCGGGTAAAGATCTGCCTTTAGAAGAAACTATTGCCAATATGTCAGGTATTTTGGCTGGTTTAGGCATGAAGATTGAAATCGCGTCTTGGCGTAACATCGTGCCGAATGTTTGGTCACTACATATTCGTGATGCACAATCACCAATGTGTTTTACCAATGGTAAGGGTTCAACCAAAGAAAGTGCCTTAGCCTCGGCTTTGGGTGAATTTATTGAACGTCTCAATTGCAACTTCTTCTATAACGACCAGTTCTGGGGTGAAGAGATTGCCAATGCTGACTTTGTGCATTACCCAGATGAAAAATGGTTCCAACCCGGCCCAGAAGGCGAGTTACCTACTGAAATCTTAGATGACTATACGCGTGAAATTTATAACCCAGAAAATGAGTTATTAGGCACACATCTATATGACACCAATTCAGGAAATACAGCACGCGGTATTTGCTCTCTTCCTTTTGTCCGTCAGTCAGATGGTGAAACAGTGTATTTCCCATCAAACTTGATTGAAAATTTATACTTGTCAAACGGGATGAGTGCAGGGAATACCTTGGCAGAAGCGCAGGTTCAATGCTTATCTGAAATCTTTGAACGTGCAGTAAAACGTGAGATTTTGGAAGGTGAATTGGCATTACCAGATGTTCCTGAAGAGGTTTTAGCCAAATATCCAAGTATTGTTGCAGGTATTAAAGGGCTTGAAGAACAAGGTTTTCCTGTATTGGTAAAAGATGCTTCACTTGGTGGTCGGTACCCTGTGATGTGTGTAACCTTAATGAACCCACGTACTGGTGGGGTTTTTGCATCTTTTGGTGCGCACCCTAAACTCGAAGTGGCTTTAGAGCGTAGCTTAACCGAGCTTCTACAAGGCCGAAGCTTTGAAGGTCTAAACGATCTACCAAAACCAACGTTTAGCTCGAATGCAGTCACTGAGCCAAATAACTTTGTAGAACACTTTATTGACTCAAGTGGTTTGGTATCTTGGAAATTCTTTAGCGCACAATCAGACTATGATTTTGTAGAGTGGGATTTCACATCTGAAGGTGAAAATGCCAATGCGGAAGAAGCTGCAGCGATGTTTGCGATTCTAGAAGACATGGGCAAAGAAGTGTATATGGTGGTCTACCAGCATCTTGGTGCTACGGCATGTCGTATTTTAGTTCCGGGTTATTCTGAAGTGTATTTGGTTGAAGACTTGGTTTGGGATAACACCAACAAAGCTTTGGACTTCCGTGAAGATATTTTAAACATTCATCGTCTAGATGAAGACGAGTTAGTGTCACTGGTTGAGCGCTTAGAAGAGCTTGAAGTGGATGACTACACGGATATTGTGACGCTCATCGGGATTGAGTTTGATGACAATACCGTATGGGGTCAATTAACGGTTCTTGAGCTCAAACTACTGATCTATATTGCCTTACAAGAATTTGAAGAAGCAAAAGAGTTGGTCGAAACCTTCCTTCAGTACAACACTAATACAGTTGAACGTGGTTTGTTCTATCAATGCATGAATGTGGTTTTAGAAGTTGAATTGGACGATGACTTAGATCTCAATGACTATGAACATAATTTCCGTCGTATGTTTGGTGACGAACGTATGGATGCAGTGATTGGTTCAATGGATGGCAGTCTTCGCTTCTACGGTTTAACTGAAACCAATATGCAACTTGAAGGTTTAGATCGTCATTTACGTCTGATTGATAGCTATAAAAAATTGCATGCTGCACGTGCGAAGTTTGCCAGTCAGAACGTTTAAATCTGGGCTTGTGAATAACGTTACTCATGTGATCATCTATTTGAAAAAACTCTCCTAAGGGGGAGTTTTTTTGTGCGAAATTTGCTGAAAATTAATCTATATCTGTGATGCTGATATTAATAAAAACCCTTAGAACTCAGATGAATATAAGGTAGGCTTAAAAATAACCGATTATCCGAAATTGTGTCATTTTAAAGTAAAGATATTTGACTCATTGGAAAAATATGATAATAAATTAGCTATGGCGTGTTTAGGCATGTTCATAATATTTCAGGACGAAATATTCAGAAGCACATTAATAAATAAACGGGAGTTTTAACAACATGCTTCAATTATTCAGAAAACTATTTTGCATGCATATTTACGAATACGAGCAAATGGAAGAAATCGGTTCGCACAAGGAATGTCGTAAGTGCGGTGTGACAAAGTAATGCAGTCTCAGCCAAAAAAAGTGAGCGAAAGCTCACTTTTTTAATGCCGGTCAATATTGAAATCATTAAAATAGAAATACATTCACAGTTTTTATGCAGATATGAATAAAGATTTTCAAGCCGAGCGTTATACCGTCGATGCCAATATGGCAGATACCATTGCATGGTTATTACAACATCAAGATTGCTTTGAATCTTTTCATTATGATGCGATTCAGCAGCAATTGGTGGTTCAACATGCCAATGGTCAAGATATTATTCGTGAAGGGGATTATTTAAATGCAGGCTATGGAATTTTAATAACAGCACATAACTTCGCTAAGTAATCGATATATTTTCCATACTCATCGTGATTCAACCATTCATTTATTTATTCGCACCATCTCTTGTATTGCACATTTAAACCTATCACTGATCATTCAATTGAACTAAGCCCCGAACTTCGGGGCTTAGTTTTTAAGCCATTTGCATGGCATCAATTGAAAGCTGTGCAGCACTTGGTTTGGGTTGTTCAGCCACTAAACCGAGTTTGCTAAATAAAAGCTGATCTTTGCCTTCGCCTGCGTTTGGTGTGGTCAGCAGTTTTTCACCGGAGAATAGTGAATTTGCACCAGCCATAAATGCCAAAGCTTGTTCTGAATCACTCAGGGATTCACGACCTGCAGAGAGTCGAATATAGCTTTTTGGCATAATGATCCGTGCGACTGCAATGGTGCGAATCCATTCGATCACATCAAGTTTCTCAACCTCTGCAAGTGGGGTACCTTGAATAGGGACAAGGAGATTAATCGGCACGGATTCAGGATGAATCGGCAGCGTTGCCAACTCCATCAAAAAGGCGATACGGTCATCACGGCTTTCACCTAAGCCCACAATTCCGCCGCTACAGATTTTCATTCCAGATTGGCGAACATAGTCTAGCGTCGTTAAACGGTCATCATAGCTACGCGTGCTAATGACATTGGGATAATACTCACGAGAAGTATCGAGGTTATGGTTGTAATAATCTAAGCCCGCCTCATGTAAGCGCTCTGCTTGAGACTGATTCAGCATGCCAAGGGTCATACAGGTTTCAAGTCCAAGCGCTTTGACTTCACGCACCATTTCTAACACATAGGGCATGTCCCGTTCATGTGGATTGCGCCATGCAGCGCCCATACAAAAACGCGAAGAACCTGAGGCAAGCGCAGCTTTCGCTTCATTAATGACTTTTTCCACAGCCAGACGTTTTTCAGCCTCTAATCCAGAGTCATAATGTGCGGACTGTGAGCAATATTTACAGTCTTCAGGGCACTTACCAGTTTTAATCGAAAGTAAGGTGCTGACTTGAATATGATTGGCTTGGAAATATTCACGGTGAATGGTCTGTGCTTGGAATAATAAATCCATCAATGGTTGTTGATACAACTCTTGTATTTCTGGATGTGTCCAGTCATTTCGGTAGCTCATAAATGATCCATATTTTCTGCCTAATGCAGATCATCATACGTAAAATTTGCAGACTTCCAAGACTATTTTGTAACATTGCAATTTAGCTAAAATGCATTGAAATGACTTTTTCAAAGAACTTTTGATATTTAAGATGCTTGCAAAGTTATGCTAAATGACAGCACAATCGCTGCAATGTTTATTTTGAGCTAAAAAATTAATTTTCTTGGATTACGTCACTAAGTTTTAGCTTAAATGAAAACTTAGTAAGGATCTGGAAAATAGAGAATAAAAGTCCTTAAAGCATTTTTGAGTTTTGTTCTGCAATTGCCCAATCAATATGAACTTGCACAATCGCGTCATGTTTTTCGCGAGAATTTTTTAATGATTGAACAATATTTGAACTGTATGGTGCATTGCCTAAGCCTATCGCGATATTTCGCATAAAGCTTTGATAGCCTGTTCGTCGGATAGGACTGCCTTCAGTACAGCTTAAAAAAGTGGCTTCATCCCATTGCCAAAGATCTAATAAACTCACTTGGTCGAGGCCATGACGTGGATAAAAGTCCTCAATTTGAGTTTTATGCGCAAAGCTATTCCATGGACAGATGAGCTGACAGTCATCACAACCAAACACACGGTTGCCAATGCCACGGCGTAATTCTTCAGGAATGATGCCTTTGTATTCGATGGTTAAGTAGGCAATGCATTTACGTGCATCTAACATATAGGGTTCAACGATGGCCTGAGTTGGACAGATATCAATACAGGCTGTGCATGAACCACAATGTTTGGTTGTCGGAGAATCAAAAGGCAAATCGAGTGATGTAAACAGCTCACCTAATACAAAAAATGAGCCTGATTTTTTATGGATCAGTAAGGTGTGTTTGCCTGTCCAGCCCATGCCTGCATTTTCAGCTAAGGATTTTTCAAACACTGGGGCAGAGTCGGCAAAGGGTCTAGATTCAAAATCTCCAATTTTTTCACGGATAATATTCGACAAGGTTTTTAGACGACCGCGCATGACTTTGTGGTAGTCACGACCTCGTGCATAGCGTGCAATGATGGCTGCATTTGGCTCATCAGGAACATAACGTGGTTTTGGGGTTTCGACCAAATAATCCATGCGGACACAAATGATACTGCGGGTGCCGGGGACTAAAAGTGCAGGATTGGCACGTTTTTCAAGGTTTTCCTCTAGGAATTTCATATCGCCATGATAACCACGTTCTAAATATTCTTTAAAACGAGGGAGTTCCTCTTGAGCATCTGGCTTTGCGATGACACAATCAGAAAAACCTAAATTTAAGGCTTGTGCTTTAATCCATGCTTTTATGGTTTCTGGATCATATTGATCGACAGGAATTTTTTGTGCAGGAGTTGAAGCGGCCATAATCATAACAAGGAAAAACAATGCGTCTGCAAGTTTACCATAGCCCTGTTTATCTTAGCCAAAGTATTCAAGCTTGGGAGCAGCGTTGGTTTGCTCAGCACAATAGCAGTTATGGTCTGATGCAGCAGGTCGCATGGTCGATTGCTCAGCAACTCATTCCAAGGTTAAAGCAGCAAAATTTAAAAAATATCGCTGTATGTTGTGGACAGGGCAATAACGCAGGAGATGGCTATCTTACAGCGCAATACCTACAGCAAGCAGGCTTTCAAGTCGATATTTACGCCGCTGAAATTGGAGCATCGAAAGATTTACATTCTGCTGTACAAGAAGCGATAGATCACAAGCTCAAGATCTATACACATTTTGATTTTCAGCATGACTATGACGTTTATATCGACGCATTATTTGGTATAGGGCTCAATCGTGAACTTTCTAGCGAATGGCAAGCCATTATTCAACGATTGAATGCATGCACGGGACTCAAAGTTGCGATTGATATTCCAAGCGGTTTACCTGCCAATACAGGGCAGCCTTTACCCATCGCATTTCAAGCCGATTATACCTTTACGGCATTGGGTCTAAAAGCAGGGCTATTTACAGGTCAAGCGAAGGAATATGCAGGTGAAGTTTCGGTGATAGCATGCATACCGACTGATGCTGAGCTTGAACCACTTGCGTATTTGTCGCCACAGAAAATCACTTTACCTGCACGTCAAGCTTTTGGTCATAAAGGCAGTTATGGCCATGTTTTGGTGGTTGGTGGGCATGCTGAAATGGGTGGGGCGGTGATTATGGCTGCTGAGGCAGCATTTCATGCAGGTGCAGGTAAGGTTACGGTTGTTTGTGATGCACGACATCACACCGCTATTTTGGCGCGCGCACCGAATATTATGCTACGCGATATCAATGCATTAACTACAGAAGCGATTCGGCAACTGATCGATCAAGTCGATGCGATTAGCTTTGGCATGGGGCTTGGTCGTGACGATTGGGCACAACAGCAGTTTCAGTCATGGTTTCCATTGATTCAGCAGTCAACCTTGGAAATTGTTTTGGATGCAGATGCCTTATGGTTTCTAGCTGAAGCACCTAAAAATTTGAATGCACGAACCTATGCAACGCCACATCCGGGTGAAGCTGCAAAATTATTGGATATTACTACTGCTGAAGTTGAAGCAGATCGTGTACAAGCAATTCAACAATTAAAAGAAAAATTTGAAGGTCAATGGGTGCTTAAAGGGGCAGGCAGCTTAATACTTGAAGATCAGCTTTGGATTTGCACCGCAGGTAATGCAGGAATGGGTACAGGCGGTATGGGAGATGTGCTTGCAGGGATGATTGCAAGTTTAAAAGCACAATTCCATCAGCAAATACATCTGCATGAAATCGTAAGCCTGCATGCTTTAGCAGGTGATGTATTGGCGAAGTCGGGGATGCGTGGTTTGCAGGCACAGGATATGGCCCAAGCGGTTTATCATGTGGTTAATCATTCAGGAGTTGAAGACTAAAATGCATGCAGTTAAATTGCGAATTCAAGGTAAAGTGCAGGGCGTTGGCTATCGTCGTTGGTTTGAACAGCAAGCGATTGCACTTGGTTTAAATGGCTATGTGAAAAATCTAGCGACGGGCGAAGTTGAAGCACTGATTATAGGAACTGAAGACGCCATTCATAAAATACTGAAACACAGTCTGGTGGGGCCTTTACGAGCAGACGTAACTAAAATCGATCAGCAAGAAATTCCAATGCATGAATTAGACTATAGCGGTTTTAAAATGATTCGCTAAATTTGATCACTAGATTAGGTGGGCTTTTGAAAACAGAATGAATTACTGAACTATATGATTTGACGATTATTTACCGACGTCGAGTGCTTACACGACTTCGGCCGCGAGCCATACCACCTAAGGCATTCAGTACAGCCATTTTACTCATACTACCAGACGCATGCGCATGACAAATTGCGGCAGCCAAAGCATCGGCTGCATCCTGCTGGGGTTTGATGCTTAGGTTCAGAATGCGCATAACCATCATTTGGACTTGCTCTTTATCAGCAGCCCCATAGCCGACCACAGATTGTTTGATTTGACGTGCAGTATATTCAGCGACTTGTAAATCTAAATTGGTTAAAGCGGCAATGGCAGCACCGCGTGCTTGACCTAGTTTTAGGGCTGAGTCAGGGTTTTGAGCCATAAAGACTTGTTCAACAGCAGCTTCAGTAGGCCCGTGAAACTTTACGATGCGATCAATACCAGCAAAGATACGTTTTAAGCGTTCAGGCATTTCTGTTGTTTCGGTACGAATGGTGCCAGCATCGACAAAACGTAGTTTAGAGCCATCCTTCTCGATGATGCCGTAACCAGTTAGGCGAGACCCAGGGTCAATACCGATAATTAATGACATGTTTGCCCTATTTGCCCTTTAAAAATAAAATAATGCCCATATTGTTACATAAGCGTGTCAAAAAAGCTTGATAGTGATTGAGCAGTTGAACGCAACACCTTAAATTAATTTACTGAGATTTGTTTAATTTTCATGAAATTATTTCTTCTGATTTTAGCAGGCTTGATCCTGGAAGTGTTTGTCTGGATCGGTGTGGGCGACCTCGTCGGCAGCATGTGGTATGTCTTTTTCTGGTTCGTGGCGGCCTTCTTTATAGGGATGAATATTATCCGTAAATATTCATCAGGTCTGATGCCTCAAATGCAGCAAATGCAAGCAGGTCAAATAAGTAATGATCCAGCTTTAACTGGAAATTTACCAAAAATTTTGGCTGGTTTCTTATTGCTGTTACCGGGTCTAATCTCAGATATTATGGCATTACTTATTTTGATTCCACCTGTACAAAATGCCATGAAAGCAGTCATGATGAAAACAATGATGAAGCGTCAGCAAGCCATGATGGAAAAAATGATGGGTGGCATGATGGGCGATATGGGAGGCATGGGCGGTGCTCAAGGTCAGAACCCATTTGCAGATATGATGCGTCAAATGCAAGATATGCAAAATCAGCAATCAGGTCGTGATTCATCCGTTATTGATGGTGAAGCTCGTGAAGTGACGCCAGATGCGAAACAAATTGAACTGAAAGATGTCAATAAAAAATAATTAACTCAGTATGAAAGGCCGAATGTGTATTCGGCTTTTTTTTTGCGTAAATTTTGATACGGCCTAAAAATAAACCTTGTGTTGCCAACAAAAAAATTGAACAGGCGATATAATCTTCACGTTTTAATTCAAATGAATCAGCTTGCATGTCACTGTTATTCACCATCTGTGCGCTACATTTTGTTGCGCAGTTGAGTCCAGGTCCAGACGTATTATTAATTGCTAAAAGTGCAGCATCAACAACGCGTGCAAATACCTTAAAAATTATTGCGGGGATCTCTGTCGGGATTGTGGTGTGGGTCGTTTTAACCTTATTGGGCTTTACGGTTCTGGTTGAGCAATTTCCATGGATACAACAAGTTTTAATGGCTGTTGGTGGATTTTTCTTGGCGAAAATGGGTTGGGCGATGTTTAGTGGTGGGCTTAAAAGTTTAAATCAAACAGCCAATTTAGAAGATGGGCAGGCCTTAAGTCAGCAGAATACTGAAAATTATTTCTTATTAGGTTTATTTACGAATTTAGCCAATCCGAAAACACTGATCTATTTTAGTAGTGTGTTCTCACTGGCGTTGAGTTCATCAGCCAGTAGTAACCTAAAAGCACAGCTTGCTGTCATCATTCCGATTCAAACTTTTATTGTGTTTAGTCTGTTTATGATGATTATGTCTTTGCCTAAAATTAAAGCACTCTACCAACGTTCGGGTAGTTATATTGATGTGGTTTCAGGGGCGTTATTTTTAATTTTTGCGATTTGGCTGTGGTTCGACGCAATTAGAATGTTCAATCTTCAATAGCTGCAAACATATTGCTGTCAGCAAAGCGAAAGCCAAGTATTAGAACTTGGCTTTTTTTATGTGCCAATTTTATTGCTCTGGATTGGTTTGATCTTGGTCTTTGGATGGTGTTGTATTTGATGGATCTTGTGCAACGTCGGTAGTTTCAGCATGATCACGATAACGGTTCGGTTTGAGTCTGGTTTCGGTATTTTCAGAGCCTTTGTATGATCTGCTACGATTGGCGCGCTCACGTAAACCACCTTTTTTAATTAACTGCACCATCGTCTAGAACCTCATTGCTATTGCCATAGTTTAAAGAATTTTCCTTGTGAAGATAAGTGAGCAGGGCGATGCAAGCGCATAAAAAAGCCTGAAATCATTCAGGCTTTCATCATTTTAATTTCTCGCTTTGAATGACTTTAAAGTAACTTGATAAAAGCGCTTAGATTCAGCTTGGCTAAAATTTTACACATTGCCAGCTTGTTCATAGGGCTGTATTTGGCTGTTGTCAAAAAAGCTTAATTTTTATCATCCTGCTTGAGTACTTCAAAGATGTTGAGTTGGGTTGTCGCTTCAGTATCGTGCTGTTGCAAATACACTTGGACACTCTTAAATAGAATGGCAACAGCCAAACAACTGAGTATGCAAAATATCCAAAAGCCATATGGGCTACGGATATTATGCGAGCCACATTCGGAACATTCTTTATCGCTTGAAACCAATACTTTATTGCAACAAGCACAGTGATATTGATAGTGCATTGCGTTTCTCCATTTAGTCGAATTTGACCAACATTCTTGTTGTTATTGTCAACCATCAATCCGTGATGATTGTTTTATCTTAATGTGCAAATAAGCTACTGTACAAGTTTTAAACGGTTTGTTTTGCTCATTATTGTGTAAGTGAAAAGCGTCATAGAGTTAAATATTTGTTTTATTGCTAATTTATAAATGAAACAAGACATGAATATTCAGTCATAAAAAAAGCCAGTTCGAAAACTGGCTTTTGCTGTTCTGTCTAAACTGAATTATTGACCAGAACGGATGATGTAATCAAAAGCAGATAATGATGCTTTCGCGCCTTCACCTGTCGCAATAATGATTTGTTTGTACGGTACTGTTGTACAGTCACCGGCAGCAAATACACCTTTTACATTGGTTTCATTGCGCTCGTTAATTACGATCTCACCACGGTTTGAAAGTTCTACAGCTGTTTCTTTTAAGAAATCCGTGTTTGGTAACAAACCAATTTGTACAAAGATACCTGCCAATTCAATCGTTTTGATTTCATCTGTTGCACGGTCTTTATAGTTCAGTGCAGTCACTTGTGAACCATCACCAACTACTTCTGTAGACAATGCATTCATGATCACAGTGGTATTCGGTAAGCTGTTTAACTTGTCTTGAAGCACTTGGTCAGCACGAAGCTTAGTATCAAACTCAACTAGCGTTACATGTTCCACAATACCTG